>JBBIMC010000165.1:0-3762 GCA_037444605.1 Mycoplasmatota bacterium
TAATGATTTAATTAGACAGTCAATTCAGCGCGGCCTTTCGCTCTGCGGCGGGCGAGGACGCGACGACCGTTTGCTGTAGCCATTCTTGCTCTAAAACCATGAGTCTTAACACGTTTTAGTTTACTTGGTTGATAAGTTCTTTTCACAATAAAACCACCTTTCTTGCGAAACCATGCTTTTTCATTATATAAAAAGACCCCCTATTTGTCAACCACAAACCTCGCTTTTTTTCGTAAAAGAACATCTTGAAACTAAGAATGCAAATCTTACATTTAGCACGTCATTTTATTTATGAGTTTTCAACACCAAAATTCTATTTTCTCCTGTGGATAACTTACCCCCATTTTTGGGGGAATGTGGATAACTAGGTAAACATAAATTTTGGCTTTATAAAGGGCTTGAATAACCCTACTTTCCCACATTCTATCCACTTATCCACACCCCCACATCTTCACTTTTCCACAAAAACTGTTGATAAGTTTTTTGCGCAAAAAAGTTGAATTATGTTATTCTAATTATACGATGAATTGAGGGATGAAATATGAACAGTTATGACCTGCTCTGGCAGCGCATTTTGAATGAACTTGAAATCACATTTAGCGAAGATATCTTCCAAGAAGTCTTTGAACCGCTAAAATCGACGCATAAATATGCCAATGACCATGTTTATGTGATCGTACCAAGTGAATTCATAAAAAACCGCATCAACAGACTTTATCTATCCAAGATCAATGCTTTAGCACAAAAATTCCATCAATCACCGATTCGCTTCAAATTTGTGACTGAATCCGAACTTATTCCTGAGGAAACTTTGGTAAGTCCTGAAAGAAATTTGAGCTTAAAGTATCGTCCGGGGAATTTAAACGCAACCTATACCTTTGATAACTTTGTCGTCGGTAAATCGAATATGTTTGCGTTCAGAATGGCGATGAAAGTCGCGGATCAACCTGGTGCAGTTGCCAATCCTCTCTATATTTTTGGGGATGTTGGCTTGGGTAAAACCCACTTGATGCAAGCGATTGGTAATTACATTTTAGATCAAGATATCAACAAAAAAGTGCTTTACGTCAAAGCGGATGGCTTCATTGAAGACTTCGCGAACTTACTAAAGAAAGAAAAGATGGAAGATTTCAACGCGAAATATCGTGATATTGACATCTTATTAGTCGATGATATTCAAATTATGGGTGGGGCAACCAAAACCCAAATGGAGTTTTTTAAACTCTTTGATTACCTCTATCAACAAAATAAACAGATCGTTATTACGAGTGATAAACCCGCTTCTGAATTAAAAAACATTATGACACGTTTAACCTCGCGTTTCGAAGTGGGATTAACCGTGGATATTCAGGTGCCTGATTTAGAGCATCGAATTGAAATTCTAAAGCGTAAATTAGCCTCTGAATCCAGTGATATCCATGATATTCCCTTAAATGTCTTAGAGTTTATCGCATCTTCCTTTGTTACCAATATCCGTGAGCTTGAAGGAGCCTTAAAACGTGTTTTATTCTATTGTTTAACCAACAACCTAGATTTGACGATTGAATCGGTTAACGAGGCGTTAGAGCCACTCTTAAAGACCAAGCGGAAGAGCGATGCTTTAAATGAAAACAATTACGATCGTATTCAATCGATTGTCAGTGATTTCTACGGTATTACTTTAGAAGATTTGATTGGAAAGAAACGACATACAAAGTATATCCTTCCTAGACATATCGCGATGTACTTAATTAAGATTCGCTACAACATACCTTATAAAACGATTGGTTCCCTTTTTGGTGACCGTGATCACTCCACCGTTCTCGCTGCATGTGAAAAGATTGATAATGATTTAAAACAAGATGCAGCATTAAAGATTGCTGTCGAGACCTTAACCAAAAAGATTGATGCCTTTAATAAAAAATGATGTTCGTTCATTGTTGAAAAATATGGTATAATTATAGCGATATAAAGCCTTTCTTGTGTTTATCCACAAACCCACAAGGACTAACAACAATAATTAAAAGATTTAAATAAAAGAAATAAAAGGAGCCCGCATATGATTTTCAGTGTCGATCGTGATGTATTACTAAACCAACTACTTATCGTTCAAAAAGGTCTTCCTTCGAAAACGCCACTTCCTATTCTTTATGCGATTAAGTTTGAAGTTAATGAAGATCATATTCTTCTTACCACTAGCAATACCGATGTTGCCATTCAAGTCTTAGTCGATGACCATACACTTTCTATTAAACAAGCGGGTAAGGTTGCGATTCCTGGACGTTATTTAATCGAAATCATGCGTAAGATCACATCACAACGTGTTGAAATTGCGTTGATTGAAGATAAGCTTATCGTTATTAAAGCGGATCGTTCTGAGTTTAAACTTCGCTTGATGGATGTTGAAGATTATCCAGATATTGATTTCCTCGATCTTAATGATCCTGTCGTTTTAGATAGCGTATTGATCAATACAATCATCAAAGAAACAAATTACGCCACAGCCAATACAGAAAAGCGTCCTATCTTAACCGGTGTTAATTTTAAATATTTAGACAATCATTTGTATTGTGTTGCGACGGACTCATACCGTTTATCACAAAAAAATGTGAAATTGAGAACACACAGTAAACAATTTGATATCGTGATTCCTAACAAGAGCTTAGATGAATTATCCAAAATTCTTGATACGTATAACGATGATGTCGAATTATTTATCAACCCTAATAAAGTTTTATTTAAGATGAATAAGATTTTATTCCAAACACGTCTACTTGAAGGGACATATCCTGACACGATGCGAATCATTCCGGTTGAGTTCCCTGTGGTCATCCCTTTCAACAAAGAAGAATTATTGGCAGCTGTTGAACGTGTATCGTTGCTCTCCCCAAGAGATCGTGAAACAAACTACAATATCATCAAGATGAGCTTACGTCCTGATCGCGTGGTAGAAATGAGTTCAACCAATAATGAAGTTGGGGATGCATTAGAAGAAATTATTCCATCTTCAGATGCAATTGGACCCGTCATTAAAATCGCATTTTCATCACGCTACTTAGTGGAAGCATTAAAGTCATTTAGTTCTTCAGAAGTCTTGATTCATTTTGCTGGAGAAGTCAAACCTTTCGTGATTAAAGGCAACTTAGATGCTGATTTACTTCATCTGATTTTACCTGTTAGAATAGACTAAAAGGACAACCATTAAAATAGAGAGTCATTCCCATGGCTCTTTTTTTATTTTCTCACTCAAGGCTGAAATTTCCATTTTAAAGCCGTTTTTTATAACCATCTAATCCAACCACTGAGTTGATAAAAAAAGACTAAAAGGGGGTGCTTTTTTGCTTATATTATGATATAATATAAATGTAACTCGAGAGGACATGCATGAAAACATTCAAAATTCATACCGAATTCATTACGCTCGGACAATTTTTAAAAGCAACAGATCACATTGGTTCTGGGGGAGAAGCCAAGTTTTTTTTATTAGAAAACGCCGTCCTCGTGAACCAAGAAAGACGCACTGAACGTGGGAAAAAATTGTATCCAGGCGATAAAATTCGTGTGAAATCTCATGAGTATGTGATTCAAAGTGATTAAGCGAATTTATATCAAGCAATTTCGTAATCACGATGTTCTTGATCTCACTTTTACACAACCCTTTGTCTATCTGCATGGACTTAATGGTTCTGGAAAAACAAGTGTACTTGAGGCAATTTTGTTTTGTGCAACGACAAAGTCACATCGAACCAATGAAGAAAAAGAATTGATTAAACGAAACGAACC
>JBBIMC010000166.1:0-3742 GCA_037444605.1 Mycoplasmatota bacterium
GATAAGTATGAAGATGAATCCATCTATCGATGGGTTGATCTTCGGATTCCCAGCTATGAGATTGTGAACTGTTTCACGAATACTATTGAGGATTCCTCTATAAGAGAAGCGATGAGATTGACGTTTCAAGGTAGAGGAAAGTATCAAAGAATAAAGCATTTTATGATCACTAATGGGATTATCGAGAAGTACTACCATTTTAAGGATGTATATATCAAAGATAAAGTCTTAGCTTGGTGTAAACAAAATAACATTCTTGTTGTTGAGTAGATTTACGAAGAAGATGGAGGTAATATGAAAAAAACAGTTATTGATGTCAATCACATCACAAAATCGTATGGACCCAAGAAAGGTGTTTTTGATTTATCATTTCAAGTGTATGAAGGCGAAGTCTTTGGATTCATTGGACCCAATGGAGCGGGAAAGACAACCACGATCCGTCAGTTATTAGGATTTATAGAACCCGAAGAAGGACATTGTTCAATTATAGGTATGGATTCAAGGAAAGAAGCTGCCATCATTCAAGAAAGTTTAGGTTATCTTCCGGGAGAAATTGCCTTCTTTGATCAGATGACAGGCCAAGCTTTTTTAAATCTACTTTGTGAATTAAGACACATCAAAGATTTTACGTATCGAGACTATCTGGTATCCTACTTTGATTTAGATACGAAAGGTAAAATTCGAAAGATGTCCAAAGGAATGAAACAAAAGTTGGGCTTGGTTGCAGCCATGATGCATGATCCAAACGTACTCATTTTAGATGAACCCACAAGTGGACTGGATCCACTCATGCAATCAAAGTTCGTTGATCTGATCCTGAAGGAAAAGAAAAAAGGGAAAACCATTTTAATGAGTTCCCATAGTTTTGATGAGATTGAACGAACCTGTGATCGTGCAGGGATTATCAAAGAAGGGGTTTTGGTTGCTTTAGAAGATATTCATCATCTAAAACAAGCCCAAAGAAAAGCGTATCGGATTCGCTTCCAACATCAAGAAGATGCAGATGCGTTTGCAAAAGAAGGATTTGGTGCTAAATCACACCATGCCCTTGAGTATGATGTGACCATCAGTGGTGACATCAATCCACTCATTCAAGCGCTTGCTAAATATCCGATTGAAAACTTAGAAATCAAATCCCAATCCTTAGAAGAAATCTTTATGGATTATTATAAGGGAGGTGAAGACAAATGAACTGGACCCTCTTTAAAGCTTCACTCAAAGCCAATTATAAAGTCTTGATCATTATCTTTCTCATTCTATTGATGTATTCATCCATTATCATTGGGATGTATGATCCCGCTTCGATGGACGCATGGGATGCCATGCTTTCCCTCATGCCAGAATCACTCCTTCGAGCGATGAACTTCACCATGGATGAAGCCTCATTCTTAGGGTATATTGCAGGATATTATTACGGATTTATCATCATTATGTTTCCCCTGATCTATATCGCGATTATGGGTCAACGCATGATTGCACGCTTTGTCGATACGGGATCGATGAGTTTCTTACTGGCAACTCCAAACACGAGAGTCAAGGTTGCTACCACTCAAGCGGTGTATCTATTGATCAGTACAATGGTACTCTTGTTACTCACAGCTCTCATGGTCATGCTCTTTGGTGTCTCGATGTTTCCTGGAGAGTTATCGATTGGAAGGTTTATCGTTTTAAACTTAAATGTGATGGCACTCTTTGTGTTACTTTCAGGGATTGCCTTTTTGGCAAGTGCGATGTTTAATGAAGTGAGATTAGCTGTCACAGTCGGTGCCGGTGTTCCCTTTGGTTTCTTTATTATCGAGATGTTGTCAGGTGTCTCCGATGACTTGAGTTTCCTGAAGTATTTCACTGCATTCACGCTCTTTAATACGAGTAAAATTCTAGCAAGCGATGCCATAGTATGGCTTCATATGGGGATTCTTGTCATCTTAGGACTGGGGTGCTACAGCTTAGGCATTTATATCTTCCACAAGAAAGACTTACATATTTGAAAAACGAAAACCCCAGCGATGGGGTTTTATTTTATAAGTTTAATAAAGGTGTCAAATATCTTTTGTGAGATGGGATCACTCGGTGTCATCTCCGGATGCCACTGTACAGCAAAGATTGGAAGTTCTTTATGATAAACCATCTCAATGGTACCATCCTCATGAATGCCTAAGGCATCAAGGGATGAAGCTAAATCTTTAATGGCTTGGTGATGATAGCTATTGACAGTGATAGTTGAATCCACATCAAATCTAGCATCTTTGGTCATGTGAATGATATGATTATCTTTAATAGAGCCATGACCTTTCATGTCTTGATATAGGGTTCCTCCTAAAAAGACATTTAAGGATTGATGGCCACGACAGATGCCAAGAAGTGGTTTCTTATGTTTGATGGCATAATGGATGACATCACGATCGATGGTATCAAGGACATCATGAACATCCTTGGATAATCCTTCCTCATTAGTTTCTCCATATGTTGTTGGATTCAAATCCCAACCCCCTGTCACCAAGAATGCATCACATAGGTGAAAAATCTCTTCTTGATTAGGATTATTTAATGTTAACATGAGCGTATTCATTCCACGTTCAGTGAGACGCTCAATGTATCGTGTATTGACGAATTGTTTTTGTATACCTAATTCATAAATGATTCTTGGGGTAATACCGATGAGTTTTGCCATGTAGAGTCTCCTTTTATCTATTCATCATTATAGCACTATTTATTGTTCGTAGCATCTCGTGTATAATAGACCTTATAGAAATCACTTAGGGGGATGTATCATGAGAAAAACATATCTTATCGGACTTTTACTGACACTTATCTTAATAGGTGTGCGTTTGTTTATCGTTTTCGATCTCGTTACCATACCATGGATCATCAAAGAGATTCTTTTAACACTTCTTGTGGGTCATCTTTATATAGGACTGTCTTTTTTGGGTAAGATGATCAATGAATCGATATTCCAGTCTTGGATTCATCAACTTCATCTTCAACTAAGATGGTTTTACATCTTGATGATGGTCATTGCTTTCGGCTATCTTTACCTCATCATGGTTGATCAAGTATATTTCCCTGCCTTTTTGATCAGTGGAACACCTTTGTTCATTTCAGGATATATTATGACATCAGCACGTGATTAACTCTTCGATTGGTGTTGAGGTTAATAATCTATTGTATAATAGAAAATACAGGCATGTTGAAGGGGGTACCCTATGAATAAATCATGGTTATCAAAAGAACGACTCATCCAATATCTACTGATTATTAGTATTATTACTGTATCCATCATTGGTCTTTATGTCTTACAGTTACTGACCAGAGATGCACTCTTAAAGATATTTAATGCGATCAATAATGTGCTCATTCCTTTTGTCATCGCTTTCTTTTTAAGCTTTATCATTGGACCTTTATCGAATTGGATGCATGAGAAGCTGAAGATGAAGCGTTCATTAGCGATTATCTTCGCCATTCTTATAGGGATCATCTTTATCCTTGCTATCCTTGGGATTGCTATCTATTTTATCGTGTCACAATTATCCGCGATATTAAATAATCTACTTTCACTGATCGATAACACCAGTCTTGAAAGTATCATCAATGATGTCATTGCACTCATTACTGATTACTTTGCCAATAGCGATATCACTGACATCATCGATGAAATGAGTCAGAATGGTGCTTCCGTGGAAAGAATCCTTCTTTTAGCGGGTTCTGTGCTTGCTTCACTCACACGGTTTACTTCATCGTTTGT
>JBBIMC010000167.1:0-1155 GCA_037444605.1 Mycoplasmatota bacterium
ATCTTGATGGAACGTCAATACGAATATTTTGTCTAGAAAGTGCATTCTTTAAATCGACTTGAATTGAAATAGGTGTCAAATCAAGAAATTGATACGCTTGGAAGAATGGATAAATGAATTTTGATCCCCCATGAATACAGTTTGCAGATCGAGAAGATCCATCCTTATTGGCTCCAATTTTCCCATAGATAACTAAGATTTTATCCGATGGACATTTTTTAATTCGTGAAACAACGAAAACTAGGAATGAAAAAACGGCGACAAGAACCGCAGTAATGATTCCCCCGACAGCGGCTCCACTTGCATAAATAGTAAACATAATTTTCTCCTTTATTTGGTTTTAACAATAATTGTTGTTGGATCTTCAAGACCACTGACGATCACCGATGTTTTTGGTAAAATATCAGCCTCTTCTTCTGTAATCGCATCAATCTCGATGAGACGATCTTGAATGTTGACGGTTACTTTGCCTTTCCCTGTTTTACTCTTAGGAACTCTCATGTAAACCGTTCCGTGCAATCCTATCGCATTTTTATAATCAAGGTTACCCTCAGACTCTAAGCGTAGTGTTGCTCTAAATGCTAATGCTTGCAAATATGCAGCGACGATTCCGACGATGACCCCAATCAAAATCGCAAGCCATGGAATAAGCGTTTCAACCAATAAATAAGCGGTCCATCCACCGATAGAAACAAGGACGAGAATTCCTCTTAGTGTTAAGATTCTTAGTCCTGCAATACCTATAATTGGATCATCATTGATTGAATCACCTGTTAAATCTGGGACATCTCCCCCATCAAATTCATCGGTTTCAAAGCCTAAAAGCATCATAATCAAAAAGATAATCATGATGGCTGTCGCACTTGAAGCAAGCACAAAAAGAATCTGTTGGAGTAGTGTCATTGATTCCCACCACATCGTTTATTACCCCCTTTTGTCAATATGCATCTATTGTATCATAATTTGAAAAGTTTGCATAGATTGGGATGTAAATATGTAAAAAACCCCATTTATCGATAATGATTAAACCATTCAAGAATTTCGTTTAATCGTTTTAGTCTTGCTTGAGGTAAACCACTTCTTGATAGTTCATGATTTTCACCTTTAAACCAGACAAATCGGGTGTCTATACCCTTTTCTTTGAGAAGGGTGAAG
>JBBIMC010000167.1:1173-3699 GCA_037444605.1 Mycoplasmatota bacterium
TCAATAGGACAACGATAGTCTTGATCTGAATGAATGATCAGCAAGGGAGTCTTAATCGCATCTGCATATTTTATGGGTGATGCATTCCATAGCTTTTCTGTATCACGCATTGGGTGCCCTGCGGTTTGGTCTTTAGAAAAGTAAAAACCAATATCTGACGTTTCGTGAAAGGAAAGCCAATTGGTAATACTGCGTTGTGTACAGGCTGCTTTGAACATATCGGTATGAGTGACGATCCAATTGGTCATAAATCCACCATATGAACCTCCGGTAACAAAGAGCCGTTTTGGATCGATGGTTTTAACCTTTTTCATGACAAGTGCGACGAAATCCATAAGATCATCGTAATCGATGGTGCCATATTTTCCTCTGATATCAGCAAATTCATCACCTTTACCATCGCTTCCTCGAGGATTGGCAAACATGACAAAATACCCTTCATTTGCCCAAACTTGCATTTCATGATAATAGGTGTAACCATAAACGGTTTTGGGTCCACCATGTATATCTAAAATGGCTGGGTACGTTTTTAAGGGATCATAATCTTTTGGATATAGTACAAATCCTTGTACATCATGAGTTGGATGCTTGACCATAAATGGTTTTGGTTTAGCAACATAGCAATTTCTTAAGGCCAAGCGATTATGATGTGTCAGTGCCTTTGGTCGTGCTGAAGCATTCGCAAGTAGGTAAATTTCAGCGAGTTTTTGCTCGATAAATGCGATGCCATAACGTGTGTGATTCAACTCTATAATTCCCTCAAGTGAGCCATTTACTGCCATGATTTGGGTGATTTCGCCACTTTTAGAAAGTCTCATCAGTTCTGAGTGATCATTGACTGTAGCAATAAAGTCATAATGATCATCTGTCATAATCTCGGTGACTTGTTCTCCTAAGCGAACATCGCTTCCAATCGAGTTTCCAATAGATAGCCCATACGTGGCAAAAGGATGTAATTTCTTATCTTTAAGTTCATAAAAATTGTAGTTTTGGTTGATTCCGTAGGTCTTCATATCCGACGCAGCGACAATGATCTTCGATCCAAAGGTTAAAAGTTTCGCAAACGAATATTGATCTTCATGATACAAAATCGATGTCTGTTTGGTCTTTAATGAATAGGAGAAGATATGTGTTGTTAAACTACGAACACCTTTCATCTCTTGACCTGAGTAATAAATCATCTCTTTATCATTCGAGACACGGATTTGTCTAACGTCAAAGTTTGAATCCACCAAGGGCTTCATTTGAAGCGTCTTTGTGTCATAAAGAAAAAGCTGTGTTCGTTGATTGGCAACAAACCCTATTTGGTTACTATAAAATGGAATCTCTTCAATCTCTTCATAGAGTTTACTTTGTTTGAGTCTTTTGACGATGTCTTTGCGTTTCTCATCATCTGCAAGATAAAGTTGATGTTGATCGCTAGATAAACTTGCTTTTAGAAGGAGCTGGTCACCTAAAACATCGATGATGGAGACTGGAAATTTAAACTCATAGGCTTTTTCCCATACTTGATTCGTGAGGTGATAGCGATAATAGATGGTTTTTTGATCTTCTTTGACTTGTTTTTCTTCTTCTTTCGTTTTTGCGAAAGGAACGAGCAATGTGAGATCCGTCTCAAAAATAAAAGAGGTGCGTTTCTTAAACTGCTTGATACGTTTGGATTTGGTTCCATCAAAAAGATAAAGTGAATCTTTATAGGCATTGTTTTCAACATCGGTTTCAGCGACCAAATAAGCGGCTTGATTTTGGCTTGGATTTGATTTTAGTGAAGAGATAAATTTAAATGTGACTAAGTGTTCGTTTTTAATATTGTCCATCATGTTCTCCTGATAAAGAAAAATGCCTCATGGGCATCTTTCAAAAATTAAATGACAAAATTTCCATTCTTAAAGACTTGAACTTCTTTACCATCGTGGGTAAGTCCAACAATTTCCATATCCTGACTGCCAAACATGAAGTCGACATGATTCATCGAATTGTTATAGCCAATCTTTTCAAGGTCTTCAATCTTGGTGTTCACACCATTTTTGACGTTCATGGGATACGCTCTACCGAGTGCCATATGACATGATGCATTTTCGTCAAATAAAGTGTTTAGGAACAAGATGTTCGTATTTGATATGGGTGAATCATGCGAGATTAAGGCGATTTCGCCAATATAGCGACTGCCTTCATCGGTGTTTAGTATATTCTCAAGAGCAAGTTTTTCTTTCTTGGCATCAAATTCAACAACTTTTCCTTGGTCAAAAACAAGGTAGAAATCTTCGATGAGCTTCCCTTGATAGTTTAAGGGCTTGGTCGCAACGACTTTACCACGAGTTCCCCATTTATATGGCATCGTAAAAGTTTCTTCTGTAGGTATATTGGGGTTGAAGTAAACACCTTGGGTATCATGTTCACCACCACCTGCCCATACGTGGTTTTTGACGAGTTCAACAATCAAATCGGTTCCAAGCGAATTCTTGAAGTGTAAATGTTTGAAATTATAATCATTCAATATCTTGTTGTGCTTAAGAAGTGTCCGAT
>JBBIMC010000168.1:0-2012 GCA_037444605.1 Mycoplasmatota bacterium
CAGCTTGCCATGGAGCTTCAGTGGATGTTAGTGATACGTTAGACCAAAGGATTTGGTTTGCAGAGTTTGATCTGAAGTTAAGTGGAATGCTTAAATATCCAGCGGTTGTTCCAGTTAAACTTGAAACACCAAGTGTGAAGAAGTCAACAGCATTTTCTGTTGTTACATGGCTAAATGTAAATGCACCATAAGTGTCAAAGATGTATTGTTCAACGTCAGCGGTCGTTAATACGGTTAACCAATCGAGTTGGTCTTCTTCTCCTACCACTGGAACACCAAGGGCCATTTCAATCCCGGTATCAGCGGTAATATCTGCTGTGAAAGGTTGTACAACGGATGTATTTGTCAGCGTAAACCACGCGAATGTTGTCGTACCGAGTGCGATGACGGTAAGAACAACCGTTAAAACTGATAAAACTAATTTTCTTGCGATTGTGTTCATTTTCTAGTCTCCTTATATTTCTTTTTTTATCTCAATTAACATTTCGTTAATTTGATTCATATTAAATGGCAATGCGTAATGCTTTAAACTGAATTTGTATTTTCACTTGATCTCGGTCGATGGCATCAAAAGCGTCTGCATCCCATCCTTCAACCCAAATGTTAATACTCATTTTTGTTGCATAATATTCTTCATCTTTCTCGTTCAATAATCCTGTAGGAACGAGTGTTGCTACCCATGACTCATTATCAAGTGCTTGATAAGGATCATATGGATCAGTTTCACTTAATCGGTAACTTACCTCTGGTTTTTCTGTAGGAAGTTCAATCCACCATCGAGTTCTTTGGAAGAAATAGCTGAATGCACCCATGGGTTGACCATAACTTCTTACTGGATCATTGGAGGGATCGAAGATGAAGGTCGGTTTTAAATCATTGATAGTTCGTGTATCAAGTTCATTTTCCTCATTGATACGCTCGGTAATCGACATTCGCATCGCGTGACTTGCATAATAGCGATCAATCTGTCCAGCTTCGACCCAATCATCTTGATCAGGACCATTAAGGAATCGTGTTGGATTAATCCATATAACGCCTTTGGATAGGATATATGTCCCAATCTGATCCGTTTCATACTCAGTGTCGATTGGTATGTGATTGATCAAGAAGATGTTGCGTTCATTTTCCGTTGATCGAATCCATAAATCAAAACTGATGTAATGCTCATTAGCTATCGCGGGTTTAACATCTCGTAAGCCACCTGTGTAGAATGTTTGTCCATCTAAACTCGTCACATCAATCAAACTATAACCTTGATACAAGTCTTCAATCAGTTCTCCAGGAAGTTGACTGTAGTAGTTTATCCCATCAAGTGAGATTTCAAGCTCATCACCCGATGAAGCGGTGAGTGATAATCCGTCAATATTATTCGTTGTGATAACGCTTATCCAAGCAAATGCAACGGTGCCAAATGTCATCATCATAACTGTGAAAATTAATATTGATATGAGAATGCGTCGCGTTCTTCTCATCATCATGTACCTTAATCGTTAAATCCGTCAATTGTGAAGACCATCTGCATCTTTATCATACCACCAAGAATCTCATCTGTGGTATCTGGATCGTTACCTTCGAGCCAGATGACAATACTGAATTTTCTTACGTCACCAGGTCTGAAGTTTGAAATCACGGTTGTCATCACTGTTTTTTCGGTTTCAAAGTGCTTTCCAACGGGCATGTAGTCTGGATAGGTGTTCACGTTGGTCGTATCTGGTTTCATGTACATTGTTTCTTCACCATCATCGATGATCAAGACTCGAATTGCTTTATCGAGATCTTTGTATATATCGGTAATGATAATGTAGTAACTTAAGTCAACTGTTTCCAAACCATCGTTTTTAAGGTAGAAGGTGTAGGCCACATAATCGTGGAATGGATCAGTGTAATTCCCGTTGGTTTCTTGAATCTCATCGAGTTTTAACCAGGCATACGTGATGTCTTTAGCTCCATCGATGGGATCGGTCATTAATCGGCTTGTTGCGTAAGTGAAGTCTCTATCTTCACTGATGACG
>JBBIMC010000168.1:2037-3655 GCA_037444605.1 Mycoplasmatota bacterium
ATGACGAAGTTACCGGCATTTTGACCATAGAAGGTAATCAGCGCAAACGCAATCGAGAGCATACCGGTGATTATAACCCCTAAGGATAAGATTCGATTTCTTAACTTTACTCGACGGACGCCTAGTACCTTAGAAAGTCTCATCATTTCACCTCTGATTATCAAACAATAAAAGCCAATCATCATCTTAACAATGACAACTGGCTACCATTTAAGGCCCTATAGCTTTGCGTCGCCAGGTTTCCCTGGTTTTGCCTTTGAACATTGGGTACCGATAAAACTCGATACACCTGCATTTTAATCCAAGTCTCAAGATTTGTCAATAATTTTTGCTTACTTTTTTGTCATTTTTTTTATTAATTTAAAATTTAATGCTTTTTTGTCCCATTTTACTTTAGTAAAGCAATTTTTGGACATTTATTTATGATTAATCAAAATGATGACAAGGTGAATAATTTATCTCATTCACGACTTAAACAGTCACATCTTTCCATGATTCAGTACCGATATAACCTCTTAATGCTTCCGCTGATAATGGTTTTGTAAAGTAGAAACCTTGCATGATATTAATGCCATATTTCTTCGCTTCATCGCGCATGTTCTGATTTTCAATAGCTTCACAGATGATCGTGTACTGATTCTTTTGCGCAAATTCAACGAGTAATTGTGCAAACTTCGCTTTCATGTAGGATTCTTCTTCCTTCAGAAACTCATTGTCAAGTTTGATAATATCGATATCCAATTTTTCGGCTTGTGATAAGGTTGAGTAATCCAAACCAAATCCATCAATCGCGATTTTGAATCCTAACTTTTTCAAATCAGTAATCGTTTTATGAATTTGAATCGGTTTATCAAAGACAGCAAATTCGATGATTTCAAGAATGATATTTTCAGCACTCATCCGATATTTTTTAAGTAGCTTTTGATATTCGCCAGCTAAATTTTCGTTCATAAGCTGTTTTGGTGATAAGTTGATCGAGAAATGAATATCTTTCTTAGGGAACTCCTGTTTTAATTCTTGGAAGGTTTTAATGATGGTTTCTAGACCCCATAAACCAATCCAGTTGATATCGCCTGATTGTTCCATAATTCCTAAGAACTTAAAGGGTGAGAGCAAACCATGCTCAGGGTGATTCCAGCGAATCAATGCTTCAACGCCATAAATATCATTTGTTTTCACATCGATCATGGGATGGTAGAATAATTGGAACTCCTTGTGTTGAATCGCATGCTTAATCTGGTAATAATATTCAACGTGTTCGCCACCTTCAGTCGTCATTTCATCAGAGTAGACGCGAATATTGTTCCCACCATTCTTTTTAATGATATAGGTCGCTAGCTTTAATGAATTCATCAAATCTTTCATCGTCGCCCCATGGATAGGGAAGAAAGCTAATGCGATAGATGCTGTTGCATTAATCGAGGTATCACCAAAGAGTTTGATAGGACGAGCTAATGCTTGTTTGATCTTATTTGCAAGATCCACGGCTTCAGTGCGGTCATAATCCATCGGTAAGAAAATCAGGAACTCATCGTTTTGTAAACGTGACAATTTAACGCCTTTAGGTAAGACATATTCGATATTTTTAACAATCTTTTCTAAGATTTTTTCACTTTCT
>JBBIMC010000169.1:0-3604 GCA_037444605.1 Mycoplasmatota bacterium
CATCTTCTATTTTATCGATAATGACATCCTTCTTCAAGACTTGCTTATCAATCCCCTTGAGATTGGTAAGTTTTAGGGGATACATCGTTACATCTTGAATTAGACTTTCTAAAGAGACATTCATCTCTTCTAAAATCTTAAGAAGATAAATCGCGACTAAGAGTCCATCACCCGTATGAAGGAGATGAGTTAAGATGATATGACCTGAGGACTCGCCACCAATGGTGTACCCATTTGTGTAGAGTTCATGAAAGACATATTTATCGCCCACATCGGTCAATACATAACCGATTCCTTCATCATCAAGTGCCTTGAGAATCCCTGGATTACTCATCTTGGTTAAGACGACCTTATTATGGGCTAACAGATGTTTCTTCTTTAAATATTTGGCAATCATATAGATGATTAAGTCACCATCATAAACTCTTCCCAAATGATCGATCAAGATGATTCGATCCCCATCGCCATCAAAACTGAACGCAATATCAAGTTTTTGATCTTTGACTAAGTCTAAGATACGCTCCAAGTGGGTTGATCCACAATTGAGATTGATGTTTCGTCCTGTGGGTTTGTTAGAGATTTGAATGGAAGATGGATTGATGAGATCAAAGATCTCACGAGCGATCTGATAGTTTGCCCCATGGGCACTATCAAATCCAATCTTTAAGTGTGAGGGTTTCAAATCAAGCGTATCATAGATCTTTAGGTATGCTTCTTTCACATGGTCTGTGATGTTCAGCTTACCAAAGGATGCGATGGATAGTGTTCCATGTTCGATGAACTCTTCAAGTTTAAGTTCATCTTCTTCAATGGTCTTATACCCTTTATTAAAGACTTTAATGCCATTATCCATGAAAGGATTATGAGAGGCTGTGATCATCACACCAATGATGTCATGGATTTTGGAGTAATGGGCGATCATGGGTGTAGATACCACACCGGCAAAATCGACATTGACGCCTAATGCGAGTAAACCATTGGCGATACTATATGCAAGCATAGGTGAGGATTCACGCGTATCCATCCCAATCACAACGATTTCAGGTTTAAACACATGAGCAATCGCTTGACCTACCTTAAAGGCAAGTTCACTATTCAGTTTTTCAAAGGCAATCCCACGGATGCCATCGGTACCAAAGTATTTCATTATTCCACCGTCACTGATTTCGCTAAATTTCTCGGCTTATCGATATCATAGGCTCTTTCTAAAGCCGCATAATAAGCAATAAGCTGGGTGGGAACCACCATAACAAGAGGGGTGAGGAGTGGATGAACATCTTTGATGATCACTTCATCTCCTTCTACTTTACATGACTCCATGACAATCTTAAAGGTCTTCGCTCCACGTGCTTGAACTTCTTTTAAGTTCGAACGTGTATTTGGACTGATCTTAGGATCAGAGATGAGTGCGATCACGGGTGTTCCATCTTCGATTAAGGCAATGGTTCCATGTTTGAGTTCTCCAGCAGCAAACCCTTCGGTTTGAATATAAGAGATTTCTTTAAGCTTTAGCGCAGCTTCTAGTCCCACAAAGTAGTCAAGACCACGACCAATAAAGAACGCATTCCTACGTGTTAAGTAATTTCTGACAAGATCTAACATATGCTCATTCTCTAAGAATTTTTCAATAGAGATCGCAGCATCAGAAAACTCTTCATGAATATTGAAGGGTTTATTCGAGAGTTCATACGCAAGAATGGCCAATACCGAGACTTGTGCAACATAAGCTTTGGTGGAAGCAACAGCAATTTCAGGACCTGCAAAGAGTTCTAGGAAATAGGTGGCTTCACGTGCCAACGTTGATGTTGGGACATTCGTGATGGTTAATGAGTCATAACCACGTTCTTTGATATCGACTAAACATGCACGAAGATCTGCTGTTTCTCCAGATTGGGTGACAAGAATAAATAAAGGTTTCTCACTGATCAGTGGTTTTTGATAAGCAAACTCAGATGCGATATGAACTTCAACGGGTATGGAGCATAGCCGTTCAAAGAGTTGTTTACCGATGAGACCCGCGTGCATCGATGTTCCGGCAGCAAGAATGTAGAGACGATCAGCTTTTTTGATAGCTGATAGGATTTCTGGTTTGATGAGAACATTTTCTTTATCATAATAATTGGTAAGAATTCGACGAATAACAGAAGGTTGTTCATGGATTTCTTTGAGCATATAATGCGCATATTCACCCTTGGTGGTATCCGCATCATCCATCTCAATTTTCTTTAGATGAAGATCAAGGGGTTGATGATCAAGATTAAAAAGACGAATATCATCACGTCTCGCAACAATGAAGGTTTTGTCGTCTAATGCATGGTAGTTTTCGCTGTAACCTACTAAAGCCATTAAGTCAGAAGCAATGGTAATCCCATCTTTTCCTTGACCAACAATAAGTGGGCTTTTGTATTTAGCAGCGTAGATTTTTTCGGGGTCGTTAGAATCTAATACTAAAAGTGCATAGGACCCATGCAAGAGTTTTAGTGTTGTTGTTATTGCATTTTCAACGTGTAATGTTTGAGAGAATGTTTCGATCAGCTGAGCAATGACTTCTGTATCTGTTTCGCTATGAAAGATATGATTGTGAAGATATTGATCTTTTAGTTCTTGATAGTTTTCGATGACACCATTATGCACAACAATGAATCGTCTTGTTTGTGAGTAATGAGGATGAGAGTTTTCTTTGTTAACACGACCATGAGTTGCCCATCGTGTATGACCGATTCCAATATTTGAGTAGTCAGCATACTTGGTTGAATCGATCAGTTTGGCAACTCTTCCCTCATCTTTATAAACATCAAAAATTTGATAGCGAGGGTTGTATAAACTAATTCCAGCCGAATCATAACCTCTATATTCAAGACGTGCAAGCCCATTAAGGACAATGTCTTTCGCATTTTTTTGACCGATAAATCCAACAATTCCGCACATTTTGAGAGCCTCCATAAGAATAAACAAATTTCTTTCAAGACAAATTCAATAATGCCATAATAATTAGTTGTTAATATTCAGTAAAAAATCTACAATTGAAACAAAAAAATCTCATGCTAATATTTAATATTTAAATTAGCAGTATATAATCGCTCTATTTTATGATTCTTTTTTTATTTATAGTACTTTCATGAAGAATTTTTTAAAAAGTTAACGTATTAACTCAATCTTTGTTAATACTGATTTGATTTGAGCAGCACATGCTATTTCTGAATACATAATATGGACTTATTTACTCATTACCATAATCAAAATAGATTCCAATAGAATATATTTAAATATTATCAAGGAATAAATTCAATTCATTTTACACATAAATCTCAATAACTTCGTATTAAATATTTTCAATCAAGATTGTAAAAAATTAATTCATAACCAGGGAAAACTCAACTATCAATCGTTTGATGTAGAATTTTAGCGTTATACATAAAGATGATCAAAGCAAACAACAACAATATCGGTGTTGTTGTTATAACTCTTGAAAATTGCACAGAAAAAAGAAACGTAAAGATAAGTATGAATTGAAGTCTTGTTCTTGAATTATCTCTATTTATTAAACTTATTAATAAAAATGAAAACATAAAAGCCAAAAATGCAAATATAGAAATTGCATAAA
>JBBIMC010000170.1:0-367 GCA_037444605.1 Mycoplasmatota bacterium
GTCTACTCACAGAACTGTTGATTAGTTTTTCCATCATATACACGTTATATATGGACTCACGTAATACCGATATGAGTTATGGTGAAACAGCTGAAGAACGCAACATCACGATATTATTAATCATCGCAGGTCTTTCCTTCTTATTGTTCCTCATCGATCTTTCTCATAAATATATTAAACTTCGTAAAAAAGAGATAAAGAAATAAATAGATCCCTGTTAACAAACCACAACAAATCTCCCAAATTGTTGAGTTTTCGATAAAAGGGGTCTTTTTTCTTTAATAATTGCGTTTTCTATGTATGAAGTTTTATAACTTTTCAAAAGCGTTTGAATACACTTCATAAAGACTGTATACTGATAATAAGG
>JBBIMC010000170.1:377-3584 GCA_037444605.1 Mycoplasmatota bacterium
ATGAAATTTAAAGACTATTTCACCCCAAAGTCGATGATTTATACTGGTGAACATACCAATATTCAAACCACCATCAAACATTATCAATACAATTCAAAAGAACTGATTATTACCAATGATTTTACTAAATTAGATGGATTCAAACATTATATCCAAGTCATCGGTTTAACTGAAGTGGATCGAATCATGGCTTTAAAAGAGTTATTCCCCATTGAACCGCTCATTTTGGAAGACGTATTCAATGTAACTCAAAGAATTAAAATCGATGATCGTAAGGAATACATCTTCGCTGTATTTCATGTGAACTATTATAAAGAAACGATTAAAGAAGAATACATGAGCTTATTGTTCTTTAAAGATACCATCATCACGTTCCATGAAAGAGAACCTGAATGCCTAGAAGCACTTTATCCACTATTTGAGAGTTATTCTGAACTCAGAGAACGTGGAACAGATTTCCTATTTTATCAAATACTAGACATCATTACCGATAGACACATCGATTTGATGGAGTACAATCAACTCCTCACAGAACAAATCGAAGAAGAAATCCTTGAATATAAGTCAGTTGACCAAGAAGAGTTCTATCAGATGCGAAAGTCGTTACTTAATCTCAAGAGTAACGTCACCCCAATCCTAAGCCAAATAGATAAGATACTATCCAGTCAAAAAGGGTATATATCTACTGAGCAACTGCCCTACTTTGATGACTTGAAAGACCACTTATCTCGCTTGGATGAACGCCTCAATGACGCCAGAGAACTCATGCGTCACTTACTGGATTTACACATCAACAACCAATCAAACAAGATGAATGAAATCATGAAGACACTGACCTTGTTTTCAGCCATCTTTATCCCACTTTCTTTTTTAACAGGATTCTTCGGGATGAACTTTGTCCATTTCGATGTCCTTAGTTATGAGCATGCAGTACTGATTTTTGTCCTGGCTTGTTTCTTGTTAGCGGCTGGCATGATCTATTTATTCAAACGGATGAACTGGTTTAAATAACCCTCCAATATGGAGGGCTTTTTCTTTCATACAGATTTCAAATAATCGAATCTACTTAAAAAAATCTTAAAATGTGGTGTTATAATCAACATATGATGTGTATCTGTTAAGCCGTTTTTTAAGCAAAAGCAGATATAAAAAAATATTTTTCAAAAAAATTTTAAAAAAGTGGACAAAAATGACTTTTTTTTCGTTTTATTAAGTGAGAAGAGAATTATTTGTCCATTAATAGGGGGAAGATTAATGGAAACAATCAGACTGGTTGAGGGAATCCGTAGAAGGAGCGAGTCTGCATTTAGAGAGGTTTACGACAATTACTTTAAGTTATTGAAACACATCATCTACAAAATGGTTAGAAACCATGAGATTGCAGATGATCTGGTACAAGAAACATTCATGAAAATGTACGAGCGTATACACACGTACACAGTGGACACAAACTTTAAGTTTTGGTTAATTCAAATTGCAAGAAACACGACTTTAGATTACCTCAGAAAAGAACAAAAACAACTCAACATCACGGTGAATGAAGAAGCTGTCGGGGATTACATCGACGATCATCAATCCGATAACTACGAACATCTTTATAAAAAGATAGAGAACATCGTGACCAAAGACGAATATGAAATCGTCATTTTAAGAATCTTTCATGGACTCAAATTTCACGAAATCGCGTCCATGTTGGATATAACCACTGCGGTGGCAACAAACAAGTACTCAAGAGCAATAAAGAAGTTAAAGAAAGAACTTCGTGAGGAGGATTTACATGAGTAAGAAAATTAAAGCTTTAGTCCAAAAGTATGAAAAGGACATGCAATTTGAAAATCGATTTGATGATCTAAAACACAAACTCGATTTAATTCCTGATGCAGAAGTGAAAAGCGAAGTATTTACAATTAAAAGAAAAGTAATGCCTGCGTATGTAATGATGATTGTATTACTCATGTTAGTTACAGGTATTATTGGGCTACAATTCGGCCTTAATAGCGACTTCGTTGAAGGACCGACAACTGTTGATAATATCGAGTTCAAATTAATGGAATTGGTTGACATTTACGATAGGGAGAGTGCTTCAGTTTTATTTATCGGTGATGCAGCTAGAATTAATATTTATGTTGGCTATTTAAACAGTGAAAAAGTAATTATTATATATGGTCGTGCATATAAGGATGATGATCAATTTAGAATTACTTATGAGAATAATGAATATTCAATGTATAAAGGAAATAATTATATAGTAATTCCACTCATTGATGAATCAAATGTAAATCTAGTTATAGATATCACAAAAGATGATATTGTTAAAGTTTCAGATAGTTTCCACTTGGATTTATCGTTAAACTTTACCTACTTTGGTCAGTGACATGAAAAAATACTACATAACAGCAATCCTACTATTGTTCATGGTTCTATCTGGATGCACATCACAAAAGGTAGAACAAAAGGTCCTTTATAAAATTGATAAACAAACCTCATTCTCAAATGTGGAAATGTTAGATCATTTAGATGACTATAAGGATGGTTTGGTTATTAGTATCGTTATTCAATCAGAATATGTTACGGATGAATATAAAACAAAAATTCAACCAGGCATGTCTGCTGAAGAAATCGATCTAATCATCAAACAAATGAGAGAAGTTTCAAAAAACTATTTCTTAACATTGAATCAAACCTTTGTTCAAAAATACAATCTTGAAGAGCTAGGTGTTGTAGAATTTGCGACATATAGCCCAGATATCACCGTTTATTTAGGTAAAACAGAACTTACATTGGAACAAATTGACAAATTAATTTCACTATCAAAACAAGAGGAAGTTTTATTTGTAGAAGTCAAACGCTTTAACTAGGGGGACATATTTTGATGAAAAAATTATTATTAACAACCATAATTGTGCTAGGTATGACCTTCTCGTTAATGGTGAATATGAAGAATTCTGTGGTTGTTCTTGGGTCTAACAACCAAGAAGAACCAAAAGATAAAATCGTGTTTGAAGGCTTTAATTTAAACCAATCTGCTTCAACCGATGAGATTCAAGAAGAAGTATCCGAAAATGGTAGCGACATCGTTACTGTTCAAGTTCAATTTGATTATGAATTCGCTAGTGATATTAGAAATAGAATCAGCAGACGTACAAATATCGACTTATTCATTGCAGAACAAAGAAAACAATTGAAAGAATACCATACAAAAATGAA
>JBBIMC010000171.1:0-1687 GCA_037444605.1 Mycoplasmatota bacterium
CCATCGCACGCGCATCGTTTTCATCGAAGCGAATGGCTTTTCCGTTCGATGCACCAAGGATAATTTCTTTGGTTCCATCGGTTAATGCGACAGAGAGCAATTCATCATCTTCACGAAGGTTGATTGCGTTGATTCCGTTGGTACGAATATTGGCATATTCACCAATGGATGTACGCTTGATGATCCCCTTCTTCGTGACGAAAGTGAGGAATGCATTCTCATCACTAAAGTCTTTGACGTTGGTAAATGACGCGAGCTTTTCATCCTTCTGGAACTCTAAGAGATTGACAATCGGTAAGCCTTTGGACTGACGTGAGCCTTCGGGGATACTATAGCCCTTAATCTTATAAACGCGTCCCTTGTTGGTGAAGAAGAGGTGAAAATCATGGGTGGATGTCATCGTGATATGTTCTACGTAATCATCCTCATGCACCTTGATGCCGGACATACCGACACCGCCACGATTTTGTGTCTTATAATGATCGACTTTCATACGCTTGATGTATCCATTATTGGTCACGGTGATGATGACATCTTCTACAGGAATCAAGGATTCATCTTCAATGCTTAAGTCTTCATGGAGATTGATTTCAGTCAAACGTTCATCGCCATAACTTGCTTTGATCTCAGAGAGTTCATCACGAATGATGGAAATCTTTCTCGGATGGCTTTGAATGATATCTTTGTAGTCACCAATCTTGATGATGAGATCTTCACGTTCCGCTTTAATCTTATCAATTTCAAGACCCGTTAAACGCTGCAAGCGCATATCTAAGATGGCTCTTGCT
Source organism: Mycoplasmatota bacterium (assembly GCA_037444605.1). Taxonomy (GTDB): domain Bacteria; phylum Bacillota_I; class Bacilli_A; order Acholeplasmatales; family Acholeplasmataceae; genus Peloplasma. The sequence continues at coordinate 789 of JBBIMC010000171.1, forward strand.
TGAATGTCTGTGAGTTGATATTCAGCGATAAGTGCATCTCTTGCTTCATCGCCTGTTTTGGATGCTTTGATGATTTCAATCGCATGATCAATATCGTTTAGGGCAATCACTAATCCTTCTAAGATATGTTGTCTAGTTTCTGCTTTTTCTAGATCATAGATCGTTCTGCGTTGAATGACTTCCACCTGATGTTCAAGGTAGTACTTAATCATATCACGCAGATTCAACATTTGAGGTTGCCCTTTGACAAGGCAGATCATATTAAAACCAAAGGAAGTTTGAAGTTGTGTAAATTTGTAAAGGTTATTAAGCATGACATGAGGGTTGACATCACGTCTGAGCTCAATCACGATGCGCATGCCCTTACGGTTGGATTCATCACGAAGATCCGTAATGCCTTCAACGATCTTATCTTTTGCAATTTCTGCAATGCGTTCAATCAACGTCGTCTTATTGACTTGGTAGGGAATTGCAGTGATGACAATCGCTTGTTTATTCTTATGGGTGACGATTTCAGCCGTTGCACGGTTCGCGATAATCCCGCGTCCTGTTTCATAGGCTTGGCGAAGTCCAGAAAGTCCTAGAATTTGTCCTCCAGTAGGAAAATCAGGTCCTTTAATGAATTCCATGAGTTCAGCAATCGTAATCTGATCATTGTCCATGTAAGCCAAAATGCCATCGACCACTTCACTTAAGTTGTGAGGTGGAATATTAGTCGCCATCCCAACCGCAATCCCTGTCGATCCATTGACAAGAAGATTGGGATAACGTGAAGGGAGAACTGCGGGTTCTTTTTCAGATCCATCATAGTTATCGACATAGTCTACGGTATTCTTTTCTAAGTCTCTGACGAGTTCCATCGCGATTTTTGACATTCTCGCTTCGGTGTAACGCATCGC
>JBBIMC010000171.1:1787-3552 GCA_037444605.1 Mycoplasmatota bacterium
CGTGAGACGATGACGCTCATCGCGTAGTTTAAGAAGGAGGTTTTCATCTCATTCGAGATATTAATCTCTTTGACGTAACCTTCAGTTGTTTTGCTTGATTCGTTATTGAATGTTTGGTCCATCATGGGTCTCCTCCTTATGCATCAATATTGTTCGCGTAAATCGCGTTTTCTTGAATAAATTGCTTTCTTGGTTCCACTTCTTCACCCATGAGCATGGAGAAGATTTGATCCGCATCCATCGCATCCTTAAGGGACACTTGGAGTAATGTTCTATTTTCAGGGTCCATCGTGGTTTCCCAGAGCTGTTCAGGATTCATTTCCCCTAAACCTTTGTAACGTTGAATGGTGGGTCTACCACCCAGTTCACTTAAAAGGCGTTGGAGTTGATCATCAGAATAGACATATTCCACTTTCTTACCTGATTGGACTTTATAAAGTGGGGGTTGGGCGATAAAGACATAGCCTAAATCGATCAACGGTTTCATGTAGCGGAAGAAGAATGTCAATAAAAGTGTGCGAATGTGTGCGCCATCGATATCGGCATCGGTCATGATGACCACTTTATGATAACGTGCCTTTTCAGCATCAAATTCATCACCGATACCCGTACCTAGGGCTTGAATAAGTGATAAGATTTCTTTATTGCTTAAAATTTTATCCAGACGTGCTTTTTCAACGTTTAAGACTTTACCACGAAGTGGAAGAATAGCTTGATACTCAGACTCACGTCCTTGTTTTGCTGATCCACCCGCAGAATCACCTTCGACGATATAGATTTCAGAAATCACAGGGTCTTTACTGCGGCAATCCGCAAGTTTAGATGCAAACCCTAAAGCATCGAGTGGTGACTTACGTCTGGTTGCTTCTCTGGCCTTTTTCGCAGCGATTCTTGCGCGTGATGCCATAAGACATTTTTCAGTGATGGCTTTCGCATCCGTAGGATTTTCCATTAAGTAGCGTTCAAATCCTTCACCAAAGACCTGGGAGGTGATACCTCTCACTTCAGGGTTCCCTAATTTTGTTTTGGTTTGTCCTTCAAATTGGGGGTTGGGATGCTTCACAGAAATGATCGCGGTCAATCCTTCTCTGGTATCTTCACCTAAGAAGGAATCATCCTTTTTGAGCATATTTGAATCTGTGCCATATTTGTTTAAAATACGGGTTAATGCGAGCTTATACCCATCTTCATGCATCCCACCTTCATGCGTAGGGATGTTATTAGTGAATGAGTAGAGGTTGGTCGCGTAGGAATCATTATATTGCATCGCGATTTCTAAACTGATGCCATCGACTTCACGTTCGATATAAATGATTTCTTGATTAACTTTACCTTTACCTGTATTCAAAAATTGAACATACTCAACGATCCCACCTTCATAATGGTAGGTGTTTTCAACAGGGGTATCGCCACGTTGGTCAGAAATCGTAATTTTAATTCCTTTATTCAAGAATGCAAGTTGTTGAATACGATTGCGTAGAATTTCATATTCATACACTGTGGTCTCAGTGAACACCAAATGGTCTGCTTTAAAGGTAACAATCGTTCCTGTATGGGTGGATTCACCGATCACTGTCACGTCGGTGACAGGGATTCCACGTTCATAGCGTTGTTCATACGCTTTATCATCGCGATGAATTTCCACTAAGAACCATTCAGAAAGGGCATTAACAACAGAAGCACCCACACCATGGAGTCCTCCGGAGACTTTATACGATTTTAACGTCGCTTCACTCCGGTGGTAAATTTGATGGAAAATCGTATA
>JBBIMC010000172.1:0-3519 GCA_037444605.1 Mycoplasmatota bacterium
AGATTTAATCCGAAATGGGATCGATCAAGCGAGACATCTTGGCATTGAAGTCGTCACCGATTCCGTGATTTCTGTCAAATCATTAGAAGAGGGATTTCATGTCATCACGCCTCATGAACAGTATGAGACCAAGGTCGTTTTACTCGCAACAGGAAAAACAAGACGGACCATGCATCGCTCAGGCTTTACTAAGTTTAAAGGAAAAGGCATTTCCATGTGTGCAACCTGTGATGGTTACTTCTATCGTCGTAAGAAGGTCGCCATTATTGGGTGTGGACCTTACATGATGCATGAACTCGAATACTTAAAAAAGATATCGTCGGATGTGACCATCTTCACCGATGGAAATCCCTTGAAATATGATGTCGATATCCCTGTCGTTAACGACAAGATTGTCGAATTCTTAGGTGATGAAAAATTATCTGGGATTAAGACTGAAAACCAAACATATCCCGTAGATGGAGCTTTCATCGCGTTAGGCATTCCAAGTTCTGTTGAGTTTGCAAGCCAACTTGGTGTCATCATCGAGAAGAACAATCTCAAAGTTGATGAAGATTACATGACCAATGTCCCTGGATTGTTTGCTGCCGGAGATGTTATTGGTGGTAAACTCCAAATCGCTAAAGCGGTCTATGATGGTATGAATGCCGCTGATGCTATTTATCAATATCTAGCTCGTTAATGATTTGAGTTACTATATGAAACCCCGCAATATCTGCGGGGTTTATTATTTATGCGATGATTTCAAAGTAGATGGAATCGATGCCTTCAGCAGTACGGAAATAGATGGTATAATAGCCGACTTCACTCAAACGAATCATAGAGGGAAGATAGATGTATTCTCCTCCATTGAATGACATATACCAATAGGGATCCACCATATCGGCGCTGATGAGTACAGATCCTTGATATTGACCGCCATTTTCAACACCAGCCATTGGAACAGTGGGATCATAAATCGTCAAATCATTAATTGAAGAAAATGTTGAACCATGGGTATAAAAGTATTGACCGATGGTATCAAGGGTAACGGATTGCATGGACTGAGTCTCTACCAAGGCACTCTCAGAGAGTTCATAAAGGTAGATAGCTTTGTCAAATGGATACATGAGATCAATCGTATAATCATACTCAACCGATGATTCTGTTTCAATCATCCAGTATTGTGCTTCAATGACGTAGTCTGAAGCGTTGAGGGCTAAGTGATAGACATAAGGTGTATACGATACTTTCCCTTGAATCACGACATAACCTCTAACGTATAAATCATCTCCTGATGACTTAATGGACGTATTCGGTTCGATGATGCTTGATTCACTTTGATATGAACCGGTCATTTTACTAACATCATATAACCCAAGCTTTAAGAATGGATGTTCATAAGAATAAAGAACTCCACATTCAGAAATAGGATAACTCAAATACTCCGTATGGGGAAAATAAACCGTAAACGTAGGGATGACATTTTCGTAGAGATCTGTTGTCGTCACTGTATTGATCGTAAGGGTTACGTTAGGTAATTTAAAATCAAGATGAAACACGTGGAGATACGATTTTCCTGTCGTTTCATCAGTCACTACTAACAGTCTAGTCCCTTCGCGATGGAGATACGCATAGCTTTGGTAACCGACATCATCCACGGTAGCTTGATAACCATCTAAAACTTCAAACCAAAATGAAGGTCGATAGGCGTCATTGCCATTATCGATTTCATAGTATCCTCCTGAAAGAACATAATTCACACCCACACTTGATCCTGTGGGTACTGTAACGTGTGTTTCAAAGGAATAGATGTCGCTATAAACGATGGTCTTCTCAAAGCGAATAAAGAAGCGATAGAAATACACTGATTCACTGTGTAAAGGCTCTGTTAAAAGATCGAAAGGCATTTCTGAATATGAAGGATTTCCCGAGAGATCAATGGTCCCATCAATACGTGTGACCTGATGATGATAATACTCTAAGATATCATTTTGATGTGCATAAAGCACACCATAACTCACGGTTGAATCCGTAATGGAGAAGTCTTCTTTGATGTCGCCAAGGTCTGTCATGGCAAAGAGTTCTTTGAGTGCATAAACATAACCCAAATCAAGTTCTGCTTCATCTCGACTCATCACACCTGTAAAATAATCATTTGCTTCAATCACAGTAAAATCGACATGCCAAATCGCATAGAGTGTAAGGTCTTGAGTGATGATGAGTGATGTTAACTCAAGAGGCGTCATATCCTCTGCTCCATATGACCATCCTGCAAAGAGATAGTCCGTACGCACTGGGGTAACAGTTAAACCTAGTGGACTTTCACCTTGAGAAACTTCTTCTGAAATGACACTTGTCTGAAGTGCACCATTAAGATCATAGGTCACCGTGTATTTAATCGCAGTATCTAGCTGCCATGAAGCATAAATCACTGTCTGTCCATGAATCGGAGTTGTTTCAAAGTCAAAGGGTTGAGCTGAACTCTCACTTACCACCCAGCCACTAAATACATAGCCTTCACGTGTGGGGTCCGTAGGACGAAGTGCATACCCACCTAAGGTCACCATTTGATCGGGAATTGTCCCTTGTCCACCCATCAAATTAAATGACACGATGGTTTGTGATACCTGTTGTGGTGTCCAATTGACATAAATCGTTGTATCTTCATTAAGTTCTGTTCCCTGATAGCGTATTGTACATGCTTGATCAAGATACCAACCTTCAAAAATATACCCTAATTTGGCGGGAATCGTTGTGAGATCAGGGACTGTATTTATTTCAATTTCTTGAGGTGTTTCGTATCCGGTTCCCCCGTTGGTTTCAACGGTTACAGTAATCATTTGGACAAGTGCTACTGCATGTACTGTGATCGTCTTTTCTTTGAACTGATCACCCACATTAAGTTTAATCGTTACTGTATACACATCACCTGCAACAATGACAAACGTATCTCCGGTCACTTCAACAGGTTGATCATCCTTATTAAACACCATAAATGACACGTTCGCTCCATGATTTTTGACAAGATCACTTAAGGATTCAATCGTGTAGGGAATCTGGTATGTCCCTACGGGAACGTCGATTTGATCCACGGCATCGATATCAATGGTTGAAAGATCAAAATCGTCATTTTCACACGCACTAAGCATAAAGACAACAAAAAAAATCATCACTAATGCATAAAAAAAATGTTTCATGTAAGCTCCCCATGGTATGTAATTAAAATTACATTTTCTTATAGGATACGCTTATCATGAAACATTGTCAATACATAATAATATTTCTAATTAATTTCTTTCAAACTCCTTAAGTAGGCGGTTGCAATTATCAGACCAACCCATATATATCCTAGGTAACTCATGTATGCACCTAGTACGACAATGAGCACTAATCCTACGCCAAGGGTAAGATTAAAGGTGATAATGGAAAAATCTTCAATCTTTTTGTTTTTCTTGTAGATCGATGATAGCAGAAGTGTTATGAAGGATGCAATCAAACCCAGTGCCATCACCCCTGCGATGATACGCCCAGCAAGGA
>JBBIMC010000173.1:0-3508 GCA_037444605.1 Mycoplasmatota bacterium
CACATCCAAATGATCGATGGTGTAGGCATCGGTGATCGCGATCATCGACCGCGAGAGCACCACCCCAGATAAACCTATCGCTGCACCACCGTTTAATTTAACGTGCGCTTTAATGCCTAAAACATGGTCTTTTTTAACTGCTGCTTCTAGTGTGATTTCAGAAGGATGACGTTTGGTGGTAACCAGCATGTCTTCTTCTCTTTCTAAAATCAGTTTGATCGGCACATGCAAGTGATGGACGGCAACCGCGAGCTCACACGCAATCACCGAAGGATATTCCTCTTTTCCCCCAAACGCGCCACCGACAGCGGCTTGAATGATCCTTACTTGATCCTCTGGATAACCCAACGTACGGACCACCGCATTTTTGACATAATATGGACATTGAAGGGATCCTTTTAAGACAATCTTCTTTTCACCCTCAGGGTAACAGATGAATCCTTGAGGTTCGATATAGGCTTGTTCCTGATAACCGGTCTGAAAGGTTTCTTGAATCACTTGATCTGCGTGTTGAAGGATTTCTTGATAACTTCCTTTGGTTAGTGTTTTATGAATGACAGAGTCCGTGAGTTCAAAGGTAGGTTCAAGGATGTCATAATCCACTTTAATGGAAGATAGAATCTCTTTGATCACTTTCCGATCTTTACCAATCACTAGAAGAATGGGTTCTCCGATATAGGTGACTTGATCTTTTGCAAATACTTTCCAATCGGATGCAATCATATTGACCACGTTATCAGCGGGGATATGATGATGATCAATGATGAAATATCCCTCTGGAAGCGGTGGATAGTGGATATGTTTGATGTTTGCGTAAGGATGAATCGAGCGAAGCGTGATGGCATAATGCATGTTATCCATCATGATGTCATTCACGTAGATCGCTTTTCCGGAAAGTTTATCTGCTTGATCGACTTTGGGGACTGAATGACTAATCTTAGGCATAGCGTCCCTCCTTTCTAATCTCTCATCACAATAGCATGCGTTGGACATTTAGTGACGCATAAACCGCATTCAAAGCACATGTTAGTGTCAAAGGTAATTTTATCTTTCATTTCGATTGCAAAATAAGGACAGACCTGAACGCAGAGATCACACTTGATGCATTTCTCTTCAATCAATTCTGGAACCTGTCGTTTGTACTTCACGTCATTGGTTAACTTAGTATCGATCACATCTTGTACAGAGTGAAAACCATGCGCTTCTAGACGTTTAGGAAGATCCTCAATGATCTTTTTATAAAGCTGTTTTCCTTTGATGAGTGCTGCGGATAACATTTGAACCGCACTCGCTCCTGCAAGTAAAAATTCAATCACGTCATCCGCAGAAGCAATCCCTCCCACACCGATGACGGTCAGTGAAGGTTCTGCTTTCTTAATCGTATACACCACCGCTAACGCGAGATGCTTAATCACAGGACCCGAGGTCCAAACAAAGCCTTGTTCATTGCCGTATTGAATCGATCTTGAATCAATATCAATCATCATTGTGGGACCCAGGGAATTGATCGCGACCACACCATTTGCTCCATGTTCTCTAATGATATGGGCGAAACCCGCCGGATTAGGAATATGAGGACTGATTTTCATATAGACTGGTTTTTGTGTGTGTTTTCTAATGGTATCAATGGTTCCTGCAATCACGGATAAATCGGTGCCCACATAATGCGTGGATACTTCAAACGCATCGGCAAAAGGATCTAGTACCGGAATCAAGATCTCCATATCCTCTTTGGTATATCCCACGCTGATGATCAATGGACGATCGTTATCTTTTTGATAAGAAGGTAGGAAGTCATGAAGCCAGGTCGAAAGTGAATGTTCACTCCATAGTTCACTATTCATCACAAACTGTCGATCCCCATAGATACAGGGTTTAGGAATGTGAGGATCCTTGGTAGAAATGGTCTTGGAGACGATGGCTCCACATCCCTCTTCTCTTAAAAACCGCATTTTATCATCATCACCGACCAGTGGTCCTGCCGCTGGCATTAAAGGATTTTCTAAAGTTAATCCATCAAAGGTTGTTTTTAGCATAAGTTTTCACTCCTAGCGTTTGCCATAATCGTAATGCATCTTCCTCAGAGGCTTGATAACGTTTCATCCATTTTTGAGGCACTTGATAATTTAATACCTTGGGATTTCCTGCAATATACACATCTTTGGGTTTAAATGAAGAGAATAAACCAAAGAAGAGATGTCCAAATGCATTTCTTTCATCGATGGGTGTCGGTGCCACATAGGGGATGACAAGTAAATCCGCTTGATAGCCTTTTTTAATTCTTCCCAAAGAGATGCCAAAGAGATCTGATGCATAACGATAGGTCGATTGAATAATCTCTAAAAGATCCGAAAGGCCAAATAAGTTAGGGGTTTGATCTTGGTGGCGCATCTGGAAATACGTCATGAGATATTCAGAGGTCATCGCTTGTGAAATACCATCGTTTCCGATCAATATCGGAATCTTATGTTCGATAAAGCGATGAAGATCAGGCGTTCCAACGGAATTATTCATATTGGAAGACATATTGATCGCGACCACAGATTGAGACTCTTGAATAAGTTTCAGTTCTTCATCATTCACGTGAATCGCATGGGCAAGAATACTTCCCTTATTTAATAGTCCATGATCATAGAGTCTATGAATAATGGGTTTATGATACTTTTCAAAAGAATTGTTTTCATCGTCTTGACTTTCGGCGACATGGATATGAATCGGGGCGTCCCCAATCACTTTTTTTACTTTCTTTAACGTTTCATCCGAAAGACTTGAGGATGCGTGGAGACCAAAAAGTCCTTGAGTCATAGAATTTTTGTATTTGGTTAAAAACTGCATGTTCTCCTCGATGCACTGATCAACATCAAACCGGTCTGAAGTTTCAAACGCGAAAGCTCCGCGCATGCCAAGTGTATCGACAATCACGCGCTTTAAGACTTCTAAACTTCCTTTTATATCTTTTCCACTGGCATGATGATCGATGATTGTCGTCACACCGTTTTTCATGAAGTCCACCCCAAAGATCATCGCGCTTGACTCGATCATTTTTAAATCCAGCTCGGCATCCATCTTCCACCAAAGTTGATCTAGAATTTCTTGAAAGTTCTTTGGTTGAAAGGAAAGAATCATGCCTCTGGCTAATGCGGAATAGATATGGGTATGACCACAGATTAAACCCGGTAAAATGAGATGTCCTTTTTGGTCAATGATTTCATCCTCATCATGAGGAACGAAATCTTTCATCGGACCCATATCGATAATCGTTTCATCAAAGCGAAGATAGACATCCTGTTGATAGGATGAGAAATCATAATAGCTAGCATGAATAAATGTTTTCAAAACGTGATGTCACTCCCTTCAATCCAACGACCTGTGTGAGGAAATACTTTATGATTATGATAGACGATTTGTCCTCTGATCATCGTTGTGATCACTTCGCCATAGCCTTCGAGTCCCGTATACATCGAGTAGTCCGATGTTGCGTGAGGTTCCCCAATCAAATAAAGGTGAG
>JBBIMC010000174.1:0-3471 GCA_037444605.1 Mycoplasmatota bacterium
CCCTGAAAGTTCTAAGAGTAACAGTTTTGCTGCTTCTTCCTCAGCGTCGTGTTGAGATACTTTTTTATAGGCGAGTTTCAATAATTGATCGTAGGTCACACGTCTTCTCCTAAAAGCTGACGCTTTTGAAATTCATTGATTAAAGGTTCGATGATGAGGTCTAGACGACCTTCCATGATCACATCTAAACGTTGAAGAGTTAACCCGATTCGGTGATCTGAGACACGGTTTTGTGGGTAGTTATAGGTTCTAATTTTTTCACTTCGTTGACCACGTCCAACAAGCGCTTTACGTTCTGCACCTTCTTTTTCTAGTTGTTCTTGCAAGAACATATCATAGATACGTGCCTTTAATAAGCGGAACGCTTTGTCTTTGTTTTCGTGCTGGCTTTTTCCTTCTTGACAATCAACCACCATACCGGTCGGTAAATGGGTTAAACGAACAGCAGATTTGGTTGTATTCACGGATTGTCCACCAGGACCTGAGGAGTTAAAGGTATCAAATCGGATATCATCCCATTTGACATCAACTTCTAGTTCTTCTGCTTCTGGCATGACAAGCACTGTCGCAGTTGAGGTATGCACACGTCCCATCGATTCCGTTTCAGGCACGCGCTGCACGCGATGCACGCCAGATTCATATTTTAACAGGGAATAAACGAGTTTTCCGGACACCATGAATTCAATCGAGGTAAAGCCGCCCATCGCACCTTCTGATGCGGAGAGGATTTCGACTTTCCAGTTTTTGGATTCTGCGTAACGGGAATACATACGGAAAAGATCTCCGGCAAAGATGTTTCCTTCATCGCCACCAGCTGCCCCTTTGATTTCGACAATAACGTTTTTATCATCGTTTGGATCTTTAGGGAGGAGAAGAATTTTTAATTTTTCTTCTGTTTGTACCAGCAATTCTTCAAGTGCATCGATTTCCATCTTTGCCATGTCAATGAGCTGTGGATCGGTCTCTAGTTCTAAAAGTGACTCGAGATCTTCAAGTTCTGTTTTCTTTGTTTGATAAAAGCGATACGCTTCGACTGGGTCTTCTAATGAACTCAGTTCTTTTAAAAGCGTCGTCATCTCTTTAACGTCTAGGGTTCCTGTGCCTAGTTTTTCTTGTATTTCTTGATAGCGTTGTTCCATGATGGATAAACGATCAAACATAATATCACCCGATAAACATCGTACCATAAAATAGGTGTTTTTACCATGATAATCATCGCTTTTGATGTGAAAAGTGGTGATTTCTTGAACAGGGCGTATTTATGAAATTCTTAGAATAATTATGATATAATGAAAGTGAAATAAAAGAAAGAAAGGAAATGAAACCATGGAAAAACTTTATCAAGCTTTAAACAAGCAGGTCGCAAATTTTAGTGTCTTATTTACGAAGTTGCATCATTTTCACTGGTATGTCACTGGTCCTCAATTCTATCCACTCCACGCAAAATTCGAAGAGTTCTATGACGAAGTCAATGAAGTCTATGATGCTTTTGCAGAACGTTTACTTATGATTGGTGGACAACCCGTATCAAACCTTAAAGGCTATTTAGCGATTACATCACTTAAGGAAGCGAGTGGTGTTGAAAAACCAGAAGAAATTCTCCAACACATCCTAGATGACTTTAAATTGCTTGTCATTGAATTGAAGGAAGTCTTGAAGTTAGCACAAGAATTTGAAGATGAAGTCACAGCAGATCTCATCATTCAGACACTTTCAAGTTTGGAAAAGCATATTTGGATGTTAAGCTTTACTCTCAAATAATTGAAATAAAACAAAAGGCGGACCATGTGTTCCGCCTTTTTTGTGTTAACTTACTGATTAATCTTTAAATGCCTCTTCTTCACGTTCAGACTGTGCAGTGAACCGTGAGAATTCGGTATCAAAACGGTACTTAAGAACAACCCCTGCCATCCCTTGACGGTTTTTAGCAATCGATAGTTCTACTTCACCGGTCTTATTTTCTTGTTTTCTTTCATAATAATCTTCACGATATAAGAACATGACGATATCGGCATCTTGTTCAATGGATCCAGATTCTCTCAAGTCAGCTAAGAGAGGACGTTTATCTTCTCTTTTTTCCACTTCACGAGATAACTGAGATAGCGCTAAAATGGGAATCTTCAATTCTCTAGCCATCTGTTTTAAGGATCTTGAGATCTTCGCGACTTCTTCTTGACGATTACCAGAGCGGTCATCTCCTTTAATCAGTTGTAAATAGTCAATGACGACAAAATCAAGACGACCTTCTTGAGATAATTTACGGCATTTTGCTCTAATATCAGCCACTGAAACCGTGGCTGAATCATCAAACATAATCTTTAAACGGGACAAAGATTGCATCCCACCTTCAAGAAATTGCCATTCTCTTGATGTTAAATGTCCTGTTTTAATTTTGGTATTTTCAATATTGGATTCCGCAGATAACATACGTGCGGCGAGTTGTTCATTACTCATTTCAAGCGAGAAAATCGCAACCCCAGCTTGACCATCGGTATTTCTTTTCGCCACATTAATGGCAAGATTCATTGCAAACGCGGATTTCCCCATCGAAGGACGTGCAGCAAGAATGATGAGTTCTTCAGGTTGAAGACCTGAGGTTAGTTGGTCTAAGTTAGAAAAGCCTGTACGAAGACCCGTAATTCCACCTTTTTTATCGCGGTTGAGTTCTGTTTTTTCTTTAACTTCTCTGATCACTTCTGCAAGTTCAGCAAATGCCGTCGTTTTTCTCTTTTGTGCTAATGCAAAAATGGCTTCTTCAGCATACGTCACATAGTCTGCTGCATCCATTTCTCCTGTATACCCTTTATCTAAAATCTCACTAGCTAGACTAATGGTTTCTCGCTTAAGCGCCGAGTCTTTGACAAGATCGATATACGTTTCAAGATGCTTCGTTGAAGGCACAAGTTCTGAAAGTTGATGAAGATACTTAATCCCACCCACTTTCGTGAGATTTTGTTGCGCTTCAAGTTTTGCGGCTACAGAGGAATAATCAATCTTCATGTTATCTGCATAAAGATCCTTCATCGCTTGGAAGATGAGGGCGTGTCCTTGAACGAAGAAATCTTCATTATTGAGTTGGTCAACGACAGATAAAATTTCTTTCGGATCAAGGAAAATCGATCCTAAGACATTCATCTCCGCTTCAGGATGATGGGGTAAACTTTTCGCCATAACGATGTCCTACTTTTCGATAATATGTACTTCAAATTGTGCTTTAATGTCTTTATGTAATTGAACGCTTGCAGTATAGATCCCTACAGAGTTAATATCTGAAGAAAGTTCAATCTTCTTCTTATCGATCATGATGTGATGGGCTTGTTCAAAGGCTTCAGCAATCTGCTTGGTGGTGACAGCTCCGAAAAGTTTGCCATCTTGACCAATTTGAATCCCTAAGGTGACTTTCTTCCCATCAATTTCTGATTTTAACTTCTTCATTAAGTCGATATGACGCTGTTGTTCAAGAAGCGCTTC
>JBBIMC010000175.1:0-2379 GCA_037444605.1 Mycoplasmatota bacterium
AGGTCACGTTTGAAACCAAATAAAAGAAAAAAGGGCACATGGAGTGCCCTTTTGTATGTCCTAAATTTCGGTGATCAGGGTTGGAATGCTCCGAAGAGAACTAACCAAGTAAGAATCGTTTTAGCAACGAGTGATAAGATAATGTATCCTCTTTCGCCATAAAGATAATTCTTGAATTTACCAATACCCTTATATTGTAAGAACATGTTGACTGGGAATGTATTGAACGCAACGAAGTAGGTGACTAAGATGGCCCATACGAAACCAGGAACTGCGTCTAAGTTTGGATTGACACCAATATAGAATGCAATCGCAACCCATGGTGCTAAACCGATGACAGATCCAAAAATGAAGGGAAGCCAGTTGACTTTCTTGCCTACCTTGGATTCACCTGCATTGAGTAATTCCATATCAAGACCGAACAAGTTCATGGCAGCATTTGCTAACGCGATTAATGCGAAGACAGCGACGTCACGAACACCAAAGAGTGAAGAGATGAGGACGATCATTAAGGATGAGCTTAATGCGTATTCATACCATCTGAGCTTGTTAATACCTTGTTTCAAATCAGCAACATACTTGTCCTTATAAGGAATAGCAATGATGAAGTGGAATAGTGCTGAAATGAGCAAGAAGCTCGCTGTTAAGGGAAGGAAGGGTAGTTCAAATAGTGTTTCAGTTGGTGTTAAGACTAAACCTTCACCCGTAACGAACTGTAAATAGTTACCAATGACAGGAATGGTGAATGTTTGAGTTCCTGTCCCATCTAAATTTGGATAGACAATAAACGCAAATAGCATCATGAGAACGCCTTGAACTAGGTGAACAGAGCCCATGATTTTGTTAAAACGAATTAAACTTTCAAAAGATAATTTGTCAGCTTTTTGTACAGCTACACTCATAGTAAGTCTCCTTTACTTATATTTTGCATAATTATCTTATCATACACAATATGGATTAGCAAGCAACTTGCCTATGTGCCAAAGTAAAGAAAAAATTACATTTTAATACATTAATTTTTCTTAATTCATCATTAAAAAATATCACGAAAGATCCTTGGTGAACTAACAATCCCAACCATAAAGTTCTAGTCACATCATTTCACAATTCGCGATATTTGTGATGTCTATGTGAATTTGCACATAAAGGGAAAAAATATCAGATAATTCATATTCTAGGGTTGAAATAAAGCGCTTTCATTGTATAATAGTAATGGTGAAGAACACAAACGATTATGATCACACATACGATGAATCTTCTGGGAATTACCCTGTGGATCAAAGCAACATAATCATCAATTTGAATCACGGTAAACAAGGCTACCGCATGTTTTTCCACGCCTAACACTAAAGTGTGCACTTTTAAGATAAGAAAGAGAGGACTACCAAATTGTTTAAAAGTACGTATCTTATCAATGTATTTGCTGATCTCCAAAAACGCTATAGTGATCAGCCCGAGTTTTTACAAGCAGTAGAGGAATTCTTAACATCCATCGACCTTCTCGTGGATAAAGATCCAAGAATTCAACAAGATGCGATTATTGAACGCATGATTGAACCTGAACGCATGATCAAGTTTAGGGTATCGTGGGTTGATGATTCAGGTAAAGTTCAAGTCAACCGTGCGATGCGCGTTCAATTTAACTCTGCGATTGGACCGTATAAGGGTGGTATCCGCTTTGATCGATCCGTTAATGAATCGATTATGAAATTCCTTGCCTTTGAACAAACATTTAAGAATTCACTTACCTGTTTACCTATGGGTGGCGCGAAAGGTGGCGCTGATTTTGATCCTCGAGGCAAAAGCGATAATGAAATCATGCGTTTCTGCCAAGGCTTTATCTTAGAAATGTATCGTCATATTGGACCAAGAATGGACGTTCCTGCTGGTGATTTAGGGGTAGGTGCACGTGAAATTGGTTATATGTATGGCATGTATAAGCGGATTGAAAACGAGTTTAGTGGCACATTCACTTCAAAAGGAATTGAATCTGGTGGATCTTTAGGTAGAGCTGAAGCAACAGGTTACGGTTTATGTTATTTTGTTGAAGAAATGCTTCGCGTCTTCAAGAATGACACTTTCAAAAATAAGCGTGTCATTGTCAGCGGTGCTGGTAAAGTAGGATCCATGGCTGCTGAAAAGGCGATTGAACTTGGTGCGAAAGTGATCGCGATTAGTGATATCTCAGGTGTCATCCATGACGAAAACGGCATTGATATTCAACTTATAAAGAATCTATCTAAAACGAACTCTGTGGTCATTGATAAATATATGACCTATCATCCTGAAGCAAACTTTAGTCCTAATACCAAAGATATTTGGAAAGTTCCTTGTGATATCGCACTCCCTTGTGCGACTCAAAATGAAATCTATTTAGAC
>JBBIMC010000175.1:2405-3458 GCA_037444605.1 Mycoplasmatota bacterium
GCAGAAGAACTCGTGAAAAATGGATGCTGGCTTGTTGCTGAAGGAGCTAACATGCCTACCACGATTGACGCGACCAAGTATTTTAGAGAACATAACATCTTGTTTGCACCAGGTAAAGCAGCTAATGCCGGTGGTGTTGCAGTCTCTGGTCTTGAAATGACTCAAAATGCGACTTTCCAAAACTGGAGTTTCAAAGAAGTGGATGATAAACTTCATGAAATTATGAAACGGATCTTCAATCGTTGTCATGAAGCATCACTTACTTATACTGGAAGACCTGATGATCTTATTACAGGAGCGAACATTGCTGGATTTATGAAAGTTTATCAAGCGATGATCCAACAAGGCGTATAGTCTTAAAGAATTCACAAAGAGGACAAGATCGTCCTCTTTTTTCTCTCGTTGAGAGGCAAACAATGTTTGCCCTCATTGAATAATAAGTGGTATAATGAATGATGTTATGACATCTTAGATAAAGAAGGTTACATTATGGTTTCCCTACTCACAATTTTCTTAGTTTTCTTTAAAATTGGTGCCTTCACCTTTGGTGGTGGACTCGCCATGATTCCCATCATCAAACGCGATATCGTGTCACGTGGGTGGATCGAGGAAAACGAGCTTATGGATTACATTGCAGTCGCTCAAGTTGCACCTGGTATGATTGCGATTAACATTGCGGTGTTAGTCGGCGAACATATCAGAGGTAAACGTGGAAGTTTGGTGGCTGTTTTAGGTGTTGCTCTCCCTTCACTCATCGTGATCACATTGATTGCTGCGCTCTTAAGAGAATTTGCGGAAATCAAACTCGTTCAATTTGCTTTAAAGGGGATCTTAATGACGGTAGTCGTTTTGCTCTTTAGTGCAATGATTGATTTAGGGAAGAAAAATATCTATAATATAGGTCTTTTGATTTACGCGATTTTAGGCTTTGTTGCGGTCTATTTCTTCAACGTTTCAACGGTTCTTGTGATTCTCACAGCGTTTGTTTTGGGAACCATTCACGCCTACATTCTTTTTAGAAAGAAGGCGAGTGCATGATTGAACTTATCTTAA
>JBBIMC010000176.1:0-3213 GCA_037444605.1 Mycoplasmatota bacterium
GAATATCAATGTAATATTTTATGGGATATACGTATTGGACAATGCGATCGTGATTATTCTGATACATCACATTATGAATAAATCTATCTTCTTTCCGATGAATGGTCCAAACATACTCGACGGGTTCATTTCCTTTTTCTTCGTATCCATCATAGGTCTCAAGTACATCTTCTTTATATAGATCAAAGATCAATCTTCCCTCAGGTAATAAGGCATCTTTGATGTTTTTTAAAACCCCTTTGACCCCCTTAAAGTAATTCATGACGTCAAACATCGCACAAATGACATCGACTTTCATGGGGAAAGGTTGTCTCAAGTCATGTTCATATAAGGTTGTGTAAAGTCCATATTCACGTAAATGATCTTGAGCAATCGATAACATATTTGAAGATAAATCAATACCAATGGCATCATATCCGTGTTTAATGAGTTCAATCAAGAAGTAACCAGAGCCGCATCCAGCATCAATGATTAAGTCTTCCTTTCTCAAATAAGGATCCACTTGCTGGAAAATTTGTTCATAATCAACATCACTCATCAACACATCATAAAGACGTTCGAACATGCTATTTAATTCTCTTGATGCCTAATAATCGTTGATCAAAACCGTAAAACTTGCGGTCTTCTTCTCTGAAGAGATGCACGATAACATCATGACAATCAATGAGTGTCCAACTCCCGCCTTTTCCTTCAACGTGTTTGATCTCATCGGCGAGTAGTGCTTTCTTTAAATAATTGATTGCTGCATTTCCTTGACGTTCATTGACCGTTGCGATAATGAAATAGTCATAAAAGGGGGATGCTTTTTCAAAATCATAGACCGCTAGGTCCTTGACTTTGACATCTTCTAATGTATCGATAATTTTATGTAGTTTTTCCACGAATAACCTCCTGATAGTAATGGTAAGCGTCAAGCTGTTCTTCACTTGGGCTATGGCCCTTTTTTTCTAAGTAATCAATGGATGCCTTCATCGCGACCAACGTTGCATGATCGAGATCTTTTTTAGCGAGTTCAAAGATCATGGGTGCATCATCAAATTGGCGATTGGGTTCACATGAATCTGCAATGAAAATGATTTTCTCTAAATCTGACATCTGAGGTGACCCCCAGATATGATGCTTAATCGCATTTAAAAGATCAGTATCATGAATATCGTAGGTCATTTCCAGCAATTTAGCAGCAGATAGTGCATGATACATGACAGGATAATCTTGATATTTATCTCTCGTATCTTGATCTAAAAGATCGGTTTGTTCCTTGATGGTATCATACTTGGTCACATCATGATATAGTGCAGCAATTGCCGCATGTTCCACATTAATCCCATGAATCTCTGCTAAAGCAACTGCAGTCTCTTTGACGCCGATGACATGTCTTAATCTTTTAGGATGATCCGCAAGTTTTCCTTGGACATCACGCATGATGGTCTCAATCATTGAAGAGTGCCTCCGCGAGTGTGACATGGAGTCCTTTGGGGACATAAAGTTTGACATGTCCAGGACCTCTCATATGGATAAATCCCATATCTGCAATCGTGATTTGCTGAAGTCCATTTGGAATTTTGAATGTCTTTATCTCGAAATTAAGCGTCGCTTCATCCATTTTTTTTAACAGTTCCATGACTTTTTGATCCTGTGTACGATGAAGTTTGACTTCACGTCCAAGATAAAATATGGGTGTAATAGATTGACCATAAAAACTTAATCCGAGAAGTGACTCAATGAGGATAGATTGACCTTCAATGAGTTGATAAATACGGGGTGAAATCTCTTCATCGGGTAACCAACGCTTATAGGTATTGTAGGGATAAAATTGGTGAAGATACCCTTCTTGGTAGAGCCCCGGTAAATCGTAGATCATCATCGATTGGAAAGGCATCGATAAGACATCTTGGGTCAAACCCGCTTTCTTCATAGAAAGTGCATGACTATCCCCAGTAATGGCTTTGTAAAGGGTTGTTTTCCCACTGTTTTGAACACCAATGAAATAGACGTTGGGTTCATTTAGTGAAGAAAGATAGGCTTTTAGATGATCGATATCATAAGGGTTTTTGGCAGACATCAAGATGATGTCTTCGTAGGGGATACCCATCGATTTGGCTTTATGGGTTACATTCTTCAGGAGATGTTCCAAATTCGTTCCCTTTGGTAGCAAATCCACCTGGTTGATCAAATAGATATATTTCGCATCGGGTTGATAGCGATACACGGGATAACTAAAGAGCAAATCTAAATGGAGAATGGATGAAACCATAACAATAATGGAATCCTTTGGTAATGAGGGTAAGTCCTCAGGGTGAAAGTGGACGAAAGATTCCCCATAATGCATTAAGCGAAAACATGATTGACAATAGTCATGCTCCAAACTAATCACATAGCCCACACGATCTTTATGCTCCATTTGGAGTAATGCGCCACACCCTTTACATCTCATGGTCATCGACATAGTCTTTTAGCCTTTCAAGATAAAGCGATGGATACTTCTTTTGAACTTGCTTAAGGACGAAACGTTCAAAGACTCGGTTGATTTTTGTCATCCAACGATCTGATTTTCGTTTCACCGATCTGATCAAAATCGTCTTGATGCCCATGCGGTTCGCACCAAAGACATCGGTCATCAATTGATCGCCAATCATCACTGTTTCATGGATGGTTGTCTTAGATATCTTAAGTGCTTTCCTAAATCCACGCTTTAATGGTTTGGTTGCGTGAAACAAATAAGGAACATCAAGTCCTTCGAGTGCTTTTGAAACGCGAGATAAACTCGTATTGGATAATATCACCACGAAAAAATCTTTTTGTAGGGAAGTGATCAAAGCGCGATGCTCATCATCGAGATGCTCTTGATCGTAGCCGATGATGGTATTATCTAAGTCAAAAAACAAGGCATGGATTCCTTGTTTTTTTAAGGTTTCATAGTCGATGTCAAAAATGGACACATCATAATGATGTGGAATACATTTTTGATAGAACGTCATTATTTGATTTCCACAATTTCAAGCTGATAAAGACGACCGGTTTCAGTTTTCACTTCAACGACATCGCCTTCCGCTTTGTTTAAAATGGATTTGCCAATAGGTGATTCAATCGAAATCTTTTTCGCTCTAGGATCTGCTTCAATGGATCCCACGAGTGTAAATTCCTTTTCTTCACCGGTTTGAACAAACCGAACGATGACACTCTTACCAATGTTGACGATATCTTCAGCAGTGG
>JBBIMC010000176.1:3223-3454 GCA_037444605.1 Mycoplasmatota bacterium
TAACATTTTTTAAGATGTTTTCTATTTCAGCGATTCTCGCTTCAATACGTGCTTGTTCATTTCTCGCTGCATCATAATCGGCATTTTCAGAAAGGTCACCTTGAGCACGGGCTTCTTTCAATGCTTCTTTGTTTTCTTCACGTTTGACATCTTTTAAATAATTAAGTTCTTGTTTTAAATTATCCACACCTTCTTGGGTGAGTTGAAATTGTTGTTTAATGGCCATCATGG
>JBBIMC010000177.1:0-3445 GCA_037444605.1 Mycoplasmatota bacterium
TGGTTATAGACGAGGATGGATCCATGATCAGGTTTGATGACATCCAGCATGTTTTTAATTAAATCTTCTCTCAAGTCTTTATGCTCAGTCGCTATATAGGATGCATGATCGACATTTTTATCACACACACCTGGAGAAGATTCGATGTGAATACTGTATTGAAATAAGGATTGACTATACGGTTTTTCACCACGGAAGCGGGGAAGCGGACAAGGAAATGTTTCAAAATCGAGATGATAGATTGGGTAGGATAATGCTTTAATCCCTGTACGGATTTTTTGTTTATGATAATAAGGGATATCGGTTTCCATTACGTCACGTTGGATCACATTATTCTCACGGGTAATCCAAGCTCTAGGAATATCTAAGGCACTGACGATCCCTTCGTTGATCAAGTCATAGCGATCATGTTTGATGTTTTGTTCATCTTTAAACCCATTATGGGATCCCATATATGTAAAGATGCTGTTATATTCGGGGATATGCTTGTAACAGATGGGATAGAAGAGACATTGTCTTGTGTCCTTACGTTGACAATGAGGTCCTAACGGAACAGGATTGGCATTCATTTCATTAAGTCTAGCAATCACTGTATCCGTATCCATCTCTAGAATAGACATCATCTTCTCGGTGAGTGATGTCACATCAATAAAGGTCACGATATCATCTTTATAGACGGGGTCATGGTTTGTATCAACTTCCCCATCATGAATATAATCTGCATTTAAGACGACAAGATAATACTTGATATTCTTCTTGGTCTTGAGTGCGTGGGCTAAGACGTAGCGTTGATAAGCAATGTCATACACGTAGCGTCCTTCTTTGGTAAGACGCTGTTTAAGTTTATCAATTTTCTTTTGATACGCATCGTTAACGGATCCAAAGAGATCTTCTTGTAACATCAAGATGCCTTCTGGAGAGGGAATAAACACAGATGCTTTCTCTTTTTCATCGTTTTTATACTCTAAAGAGGTAAACTTCTTGGATGTCGTCGCCTTCACTTCAAAGATACGAATCGTCTGATCATCTTCTTGATAACCATCTAAGAAACAATAAAAGTGATAACCTTCTTTTTCGTATTCAAAACGTTTTTGATCATAGGTGTTGAGCGAATAGATGACATTGCCTTGGAATTTCTTTTTAATGATGTCCCCAGAGAGCATTTCAATCTTGCGATAATAAGGCATCATGGTATCCATTTGAGGATCATCTTTCTTAAGCAGATCGACCTCTTCGTCGTCTTCTGCATCCTCACCCTCAGGTACTTCATACATCTGTTGGATGAGGGTGTGAACTTTATCACGGTTTTCTTCACTCATGAGTTCATCAAGCTCGGGATCCTCTGAAAAAGCCACCACCGCTTTATTTTTTTCACGATAGATTTCATCTAAGGATGGATAACGATTACACCGTATGTAATTGATAAAGCGAGTTTTGGATATTTTCACCTTGTCACCTCTACCATTTATTATACATGAAGCATGGGAAATCGTGGGATATCGTTAGAAAACATCCCATCTTTTCCCATAACACCAATCAGATGACCTATAGCACGGTATTACTGGTGAATTAAGAAGCCAAAGGAGGCAATCTACATGAAAAAATGGTTTGTATTAAGTTTTGTCAGTCTTGTTATCGTAGGATTCCTAGTAGTAGGAATCAGTGTGAGTGCAGCATCTGAAGATATCAATGATGTCAATAGTTCGATTCTTGAAGTCGATGACACGTCAGGTGAATACACGATTGAAAGTATGTTGACGTATGCAATTTTAGATGAATATTTAGCGAAGGCAACGTATGAAGAAATTCTTGCAGTTTATGGTGATGTTCGTCCCTTTAGTAAAATCGTGATCGCTGAACAGACACATATCGATTTATTGTTACCTCTATTTGAAACCTATGGCATCGATGTTCCTGAAAATAATGCAGCAGCATCCGTCGTTGTTCCAGATTCCATTGCAAGCGCGCTAGCAACCGGTGTTGAGGCTGAAAAAGCGAACATCGCGATGTATGAAACATTCCTTGCACAAACTAATCTTCCTGATGATGTTCGCACCGTCTTTGAATCCCTTAAGGCAGCATCAGAAAAGCACCTAAATGCTTTCCAAAGAGATCGTTTGGTCGGAGCTGGTTATGATATGGCGTATCAATTCAAAAAGATGTTTGGTGGTCAAAGAGGAACGAAAGGTCAATACAATCAAGGCTTACATGAGTGTCCTAATGCATAAAAAAAGAAATGTCGCGGTGACCGCGACATTTTTTTTATCCTACTAGAGAATCAAATGCTTCTTGAACAAAATCACTTTCAAAATAATCAACCAGTGAATTGATGATCGTCACGACATCATTTCCACTTTCTTCAACCATATTAACCATTAAGCTTAAATCACCATGAACGCCAGCGCTTTGTTCAACGGATGAATTCAGTCCACCAAATACCTGTGAGGCATTTAAGACAACATCATCAGAGACGTTGATCTCGATGGTTGCGCCATCAGAATAGCGGACGAGGAACGTACTTGCTTTATTCGAGCCATAGAATCCAAAGAGTCCACCGACGAAGAAATTCTTATTGACATCCTCTTCATTCGCATTCTTTTGATGATTGACGGTAATCGATCCACCATAGAGTGCATTATGGACATTGCTATAAGCAATCCCCGCAATTCCACCCACATAAAGTGAGTAGTTACCTTTAGTTGTCGTATCTGTTGTTCCATAATCAAGGGTCACTTCTACATTCCCCATCGAGAATAGATTTTCAACCGAACGATTCACGTTTCTTGCATTATGATAACCGATGATCCCACCGACGTTGACATTGATGTCACGGTCTTTAAGTTCTACACCTGCAAAGGCAACTGACACATCAGCATTCGAATTCACATTCTTAAACTTAGCGTCTTCACCAAGAAGACCGACAGCACCACCCACGCGAACACGACCATAGGAGGTCGCAGTTAACATGACGTTCACGTTATCTAAGGTTGCCCCTTCTAGGCTTCCTTTAAATTCCCCGAACAAACCGCCTACATAGGCTTGAATGGTTGACGATGAACTGTAGTGAATCACACTATCTTTAACGGTAATGTTTTCAAATTTACCTGTTGAAGATGAGACATAGCCAGACACAATACCCACACGCGATGAAGTTGCGAAGGTGAGTGGTGTATCCGCGGTACCAATTTGAACATTTTCAAAGGTTAGATCTTTCACATAACCACCTGAAACATATCCAAAGACACCCGTATACTGACTAATCTTTTCAAACGTAATGTTCATTAATTTGAACCCACGACCATCAAATGTTCCTGAGAAGGCTGAAGTGAAGGGGGTATTGAAGGTAATTCCAGTAAAATCAATGTCGTTTGATAAAACGTAATTTCCTGAACGATTATTGCTCATTGACATGAATTCTTCAGGGGTGGTAATGTAAACGGTCGCT
>JBBIMC010000178.1:0-1885 GCA_037444605.1 Mycoplasmatota bacterium
AATGCAATCATCGGTTTTGCTGATATCTTAAATAAGGAGATCATAGATCCCGAACAAAAGAAATATGTTGAACGTATACAAGATGCGTCATCACATATGTTATCCATGATTAATGATGTTCTTGACTTATCAAAAATTGAGGCTGGAAAACTCAATATTGAACGCATTCCATTCTCGCACGAGGCATTGATTGACTCGACGATAAAAATGGTTGAACCCCTAGCGAAGAGAAAACACCTCTTTTTGGAGAGCGAACGTCTTCATTGCCCTAACTATCTCATTGGTGACATCCATCGCATCAGACAAATCTTACTTAACCTGCTGAGTAATGCAATCAAGTTTACTGAAACAGGAGGCATTAGTTTTGTCACTAAATGTGAACATGAGTCAACCAGTGATATCGTTCAAATTCAATTTATAGTTAAAGATACAGGCATTGGCATGACAGATCAACAATTATCACGACTATTCCGTGATTTTGAACAAGCAGATTCTTCGATTTCACGACTTTATGGAGGAACAGGTCTAGGTCTATCCATCAGTTCAAAATTGGCACATCTCATGCAAGGTAAGATCCTTGTTGAAAGTAAACTTAATGAAGGAACGACATTTACCTTAAGTTTACCGCTTCATATCGCATTGGAAGATGATAACCATGAGAAGGCACCCATTATCGATCTTGATCGCTTCAAAGAAACAAAAGTTCTCATTGCTGAAGATCATCACTTATCACAAATCCTTATCGACCATATATTATCGAAGTTGGGATGTCAGTTAACGATCGTTGACGATGGAAAAAAGGCGATCGATTTAGCCAAATCTACGCCTTTTGAGTGGATTATTCTCGATATGGAAATGCCTATTATGGGGGGAATTGAAGCTGCACAGCTGATCCGCCGCTTCAACGAGAAAACACCTATTCTCGCAATGACAGCAAACCATTTAGATGAAGATCGTGCACGCTGTTTGCTCGCAGGGATGAATGATGTGATCACAAAACCCATTGATCGCAATCATCTTTTATCAACGATGCTTAAATGGTTACCCGAGCATAACGGTTTTTGATGATTCAAACATAGCCAAAATCGTTTGATATAGTTGCACACCTTTAATGAGAACACGTTCATCAAAATTAAAATAACAACTGTGTAATGGATGAATGTATCCTAAATCCTCACGTCTCGTGCCGAGCATGACAAACATGCCTGGCACTTTTTGTTGATAAAATGCGAAATCTTCGGCAAATGTCATCGGTTTAATCAAACGATACGATGACGCATTTAAGGTTTGTGAGAGCTTTAGAAAGAGTTGATGATCATTATTTACTGCTGGATAATAATCCATTATGTTATTGTCAATTTTAACATCAAATGCGAGGGACAGACCTTGGTCAATCTTACGCATGCGAAATTTAATTTGTTCATAAACTTCGTCACGAAAAGCGCGAATTGTTCCTGACATCCTCACTGTTTGTGCGATGATATTACGTGCTTCACCCCCATGAATCGTTCCGATGGTGATGACAGCTTGATCAAAAGGATCAATCGATCTTGAAACAATTTCATGATAACTTGTTATCAGATGTCCTGCAGCTTGGATCGCATCGACACCCATATGAGGTTGGGCTGCATGCGCAGATTTTCCTGAAATGGTAAGATCAAACTCTCCATTTCTTGCCATCATCGGTCCATCAACCAGTCCATAAAGACCTTCATCTAGCTCGGGATATAGATGAATACCAAAGACATGCTTGATATCAAACATGTCAAATAGCCCTTCTTCAATCATCACTTTAGCGCCACCAGGTCCTTCTTCTGCAGGTTGAAAGATCATGACGATTGTGTGATGAAACTGCGGTTGCTCCATCACATATTTTGCAAATCCT
>JBBIMC010000178.1:1895-2575 GCA_037444605.1 Mycoplasmatota bacterium
CATGCTCATGTGACCATCGTGACCACACGCATGCATCTTACCTTCATGTTTTGAAGGATAATCAATCCCGGTTTTTTCTTCTACCGGCAGAGCATCCATGTCAGTACGAAACAAAAGAGCATCCTTGACTTTGCCTTCCAGATAAACTACCCAACCTGTTTTTGCCATCTGAACTGGCTTGTAGCCAAAGGAGATTAATTTGTCTTTAATGTATGCACTCGTTTTAAAAAGATCAAATCCCAACTCTGGGATTTGATGGAGATCCTGACGATATGCTTTTAGTGGATTATTCACCTGAAAACCCCATTTCATGATCGAGTAATTTACGCTTTAAACCGACATACTCTTTGCCTGAATATCCCGTCATGGAGCCATCCTTTCCGATGACACGATGACACGGAACAATAATTCCAATCGGATTGCGCTTGCATGCTTGTCCCACTGCACGGAGTGCTTTGGGACGATTGATCATCATCGCTATCTCTTGATAACTCTTAGTTTGTCCATATGGAATCTTAAGCATGGCTTCCCAAACATCACGTTGAAAAGGTGTCCCATGATTAAATTTCACAGGAATCATAAATGTGTTCAATTGGTGTTTAAAGTAGAGATCGAGTTCACGCTTTGTTTGCTCAATGAGTGGGTGATGATCTTCTGAAACAGGTAAGTCATCGATCGTC
>JBBIMC010000178.1:2585-3422 GCA_037444605.1 Mycoplasmatota bacterium
AAACCCATCTTGAATTTCAAAGGTGATTGTGCCAAAAAGCGATGGATATTTTCCAAACATGTTAATGTCGTGATGAACTCGAGTGATTTTTTTGTTGATGGAAAATGACATCAATCAAAATAACAAGTGCGACATAATAAGCTTCTTGAGCATCTTCTTGAATGCTGATCTGATAGGAATCACCCCATGAAAGCCACTTTTTATGAACACTCATAACTTCTTGACCATTCTTATTGACATGGAAATCGTATTGCCAAACCTGTCCAAGAATTTCCATTTGACAAAAAATGCTATCAATCGTCATTTTACCGCCAAAAAATGTAAAATTCTTCTTGATCGTTGCTACGACACTACCATCAGGACTAAACAGAGTATACTGAGGTAATAAACGGAATAATTTTCGTTCTAGATGGTATACGAGTTCATCCCCTTTGAACATGTCAAGTTTGTTTTTAATGGAAAACACTTTCCCCTTCACATGATAGATGACCTGTTGATTTTCATCCATAATGTTATACTTTTCACCGATAGAATAGACTTTTTGTTTCATGTAGAAACTTTTCATACAAGATCCTCCTTTTGGATATGACGTTTATCATCATACATACGTTGATCAATATAGCGTAAGAATTGATCCATACTCTTAAAATCATCACTAAATAACCCATAACCAAAACTACAAGATAAAAGATAAGGTTTTTCCTTTGCTTCATTGAACACAGATAAAGAAAGTTTAATATCTTCCACAAGATTTTTTAAGCGTTCACTACGGTTTTCAGTGATAATGATGAATTCATCGCCCCCAAGACGAGCAAGTACTTCCCCTTCTTTGAGTAA
>JBBIMC010000179.1:0-3413 GCA_037444605.1 Mycoplasmatota bacterium
CAATAGCGATGATAACAAAAGCATTTCTGGGGTAGATAGAGGAAGTCTTTGTAATATGTTGGGATAATCCACAAGCTCAATCGTCTTTTTCGCGTATTCCTCAGCAGTGATCTTTTTTAAGTTATAGTCATGGGCAATAATCGTATGATCATAAACCATTTGATTCAAGCGGTCGATGATACGTTTTCTTGGATACTCTTTGATAAAATCAAGATAGGCACGCTCATCGTGATACGCAGCTGAGTTATAAAACTTAACGACACGCTTCATTTCTTCTTGACGTTCATTTTCAAACGAGATGAGAATACTGTGCGTATGATAGCCTAAGCGTTCACAAAATAGATTCACAACATCTTGTGAAATATGACTATCGCCTTTTAGGTAACGTCTATATTGACGCAAGGACACGATCCCTTCAACAAACACTTCTTGAGTTAAATGACGATCAAAACGCAATTTCTCAAAATAGAGTGCGAGATCTCTGGAATATGTACTTTTCATTTCATATCAACACTCCTTGACAATGGGACATTTTTGCCCTACACATTTAAAATTTCATCAGTTACAATAAAATTAAGAAGGGGGAAGAAGGATGGAAAAACAACCAGCGGGGGCATTGGATCAGACAGTTGTCGATCAATGGGATGGTTTTTACTGGATCGGGGATCCTGAATTCATTTGGAATCCCAAAGACGAGCCACAGACTTCGAACCCTTCAGGGGGGAACACAAAATAGGCTTCCTCTCATTATTGTATCACGGGTTTCATGAACTAGGGTAGGTCGAATTCTCGGGGGGGAATACAATATCTTTTTGGAAGTGTCACGTTAAACACGTGGCATTTTCATTTTAGTAGCCATACCATAATCATCCATATTGCACACAGCCCGAAGAAAGATTTGGTATAATATGTAAAGAAAACCAGAAAGGGGGTTGAAGGATGAAAAAGCGCACACCTGTAGAAATCTATATGATCTTTATTGGTCTATTCTTTTTGCTTAACATCATCAACACCTACTTTTTGACGATTCAAGGGATCAACCGTTATATCGCACCTTTTCCCCATACCTTTTTAGGTGAACTGAATGCCATGCTAGGTAATTTTTCAGTTCTCTTTTTAATCATGATTTTGGGGTTCCTTTTTGTGAAGAAAATGAAAGGTCGAATGATCTTTTTACTGGTCATCACTTTCTTCCTAAATTTCTGTATTTTCTGGTTTGGAGTTTTCAATTTGTTCTTTGGAACAGCGTTTTCCATTCCAGCAGCTACCATCTTCAAAAATCCATCCGATGGATTCGCGATGGGGACGTTTTTGAATGCCATTCTTGAACTTATTACCTATGGTCGAATCCTTGTCTTCGTTCCCTTTATTGCACTGCTTGTGATCTATCTTCGCTCAGACCGTAATCAACTAAACACCACAACCTTCAAGGTGACCGTGAAGAAATATATAGCATCCATTCTTCTCGTCAGTTTGACTTTATTTACTGCCGTGTTTGCCTATTATGAACAGTATAAGCAAGTGCTCCCCCTAAATTCAGTAAAAAGCACGTTTGCCGTTCAAAATCTTGGCGTTTATCCCTATTATATTGGTGAAGTCATCGGACAACCGTTTGATCTTGATCTCGTGAGTTTTCTAAATTTAAAGGATGACGATGATTTAGCAGAAGCGTATCAATACTATAACAAAAATGTCCCTAGCTATACGAACTATTTTAATGGAAATACATATTCCAATCGTTTAATGATCGATGATGCCATCTCCACTCTATCCATCGATGATAGCCTAAGAAATGGTGATGAACTTCACGGAATTCTCGAAGGTAAAAACCTCGTTCTTATTCATCTCGAATCCCTTAATACGTTCCTCCTTGAATCCGACTATACAAAAGACCGCTTTACATTCCTCAACGCCTTACTCCAAGAAAGCGTTTATTTCTCAAACTTCTATAATAACGTCGGTATGGGTGTTTCTTCGGATGGCGAACTCTCCATCTTAACTGGCCTTTATCCCATGGGCGATCGTACACTCTATTGGGAACACGATAAACTCAATTACGAACTTGATTCCATCGTCTCTTATCTTAAAGATGATGGATATTATGCAGAAGCAATCCACGGGGATAAAGAAAAGTTTTATAACCGCGATTTAGTATATCCAGAAATCTATGGATTTGATAATTTCTATTCACTAGAAGATTTCATCCAAGATGGCTATAACGTGGATGATGGTTATCTTTATGATAGTGAAAACAATCTCGTGCATCATTCACCCTGGATTTCAGACTACCATCTCGCAGATTACCTCTATGAAAAGGGAAGTTCCTTGATCAATCAATATGGACAGGTCATGTTATTTCCGATTACCATGATGCCTCATACACCCTATGAATTTGATCCGAATGGGATTCGTTACGATGTCTATCCTGAAATCTCACGTAAAATCAGTCATGTTACGTTAAGTTATATCAATTATGTCGACTATATCGATGACGTGATTGAACGCTTCTTTATCAGTGAAACAGGGGAAGATCACACGCTTGAAAACAGCGTCTATGTTTTTTATAGTGACCATGGTTCAGGAATAAAAAATGGTGATCTTGATCTTATTTTAGGTCGAACCTTGTCCGTTGTTGAGACGAGAAAAGAACTCCAACGGGTTCCTGCATGGATCTATGTTCCTGGCGATACGTATGTGACGCATGGTGACGTGACCTTGAGAAAAGGGTTACTTACGGGAAATCAACGTTTGGTAAGAAGTCAAGTTGATATGTATCGCACAATCATTGAGCTTTTCAACTTGCCCGTAGGTAATGATCCTTATTATGGGGTTCATGGATTATCGACAGAAAAGACGTTCGCTTTGGATAACAGGTTAATGGATGTTGCAACCGATGATGTGTTTTACTCCATGCGCAATCCAGATAAGACGTATCCCGTGCATCATCGTGTCGATCCCGGTCTTTATGACTATATCTTAAGATTTAAGCAGTTATCTGACATTATCTTATCTCATGGAGATATGCAAGCGCACATCAAAGAAGCGATGGCACGTGTCTATGGCTAACAAGAAGTTTTATGGAATCCCACTCTTTTACATCATCACCTTGGTGTATATGATCATTACGACCATCACAGGGATTGTGATGAATAATGGACTCATTCTCTTTTTGGGATGGAATATCCTTTTAGCGACATTCGTGTTCTTTCTGTCACAGATGTTTGTTTTATCACGAAAGAAACATCATTCCTTTTGGATAGGATATGTCATTTTCATACTCTTTATCTTATTTTTCCCCAACACGTTCTATCTACTCACCGATACCATTCATTTCCAAGCGTATACCTTTTTTGAAGAGTATCCTTCACTTTACGCATTGATGATCGATGATTGGATGGTCTTCTTTATCGTGA
>JBBIMC010000180.1:0-3384 GCA_037444605.1 Mycoplasmatota bacterium
CTTGGAAACCGGTTTTAAAATAAAGAATAAACGATAATCCTGATAGCATCCCATCACTCATATAATATATGGGTAAAAAGAGCATGATTACTGTCAAAAACTGTGCGATCAATGCCAGTAAACGATATTTCATGTTAGAGGGCTAAATCGTTCACGGAATCAAGATATGCACGAATAGGCTTAACGATTTCCTTCACAGTTCCCTTCTTGAATGGGTTCTTTAAGTTTGCTGCATTAACTAAACCAAGGAAACTCTTTGAACCACCTAACTTACATAAAGCTAGATAACTATCGAGTGCTTCTTTTCTGTTTTCTTGATGCTTAATCCAATATTGGAAGGCACAGACTTGCGCTAAGGTGTAGTCGATATAGTAGAAAGGTGAACCAAAGATATGTCCCTGTCTAAACCAGAATGTCCCTTTTTCCATAAAGAGGTCATCATCATAATCCTTAAACGGTAAGTACTTCTTCTCAATCTTACGCCATAACGCTTTACGTTCATCGGGAGTAAGTTCTGGATGTTCATAAACACCATGTTGGAATTCATCCACGGAGGCACCATAAGGTAAGAACGAGACAGCACCTGCAAGGTGGGAGAACTTGTATTTAGCGGTATCTTCTAAGAAGAAGGAATCGATCCATGGCCAAGCGAGAAACTCCATACTCATGGAATGAATTTCTGCTGCTTCCATGGTTGGCCAGCGATAGTCGGGGATTTGGTCTCTACTTGAATAGACTTGGAATGCATGTCCTGCTTCATGGGTAAGGACATCAACATCGTGTGAGGTTCCATTGAAGTTAGCAAAGATGAATGGTGCATTATGATTGGGGATATAGGTGCAGTATCCGCCACCTTGTTTCCCGGGTTTCGCATCGAGTTCTAAGAGTTCATGTTCGAGCATGAAATTGAAGAACTTGGATGTTTCTGGTGACATTTCATCATACATCTTTTTCGCACGTTCAACTTGCCATGCACGATCTCCTTTAGGTTTAGGATTTCCTGAAAGGAAGGATAAGGTTAAGTCATAAGATTTGGGTTCAGCAATTCCTAGACGTTTCGCTTTTCTTTGAGTGAGTTCATTCACTAAAGGCACGATATCTTCATAGATTTGATCACGATAGGTTTTCACATCTTTGGCATTATAATCGGTTCTACCAAAACGGTCATAACCGAGTTGTACAAAGTTTTCATAGCCTAACGTTTTTGCTAACTTGGTTCTCACCTTGACCATTTCATCATAGATCCGGTCAAATTGTGCTTCGTTGTCTTGGAAAAACTTAGAGACAGCGAGCTGTGCTTGATGGCGTGTTTCACGATTTAAATCCTGAAGGAAAGGTGCCATTTGAGAATGGTTATAGACGCCGCCTTGGAATTCAATTTTCGCAGACGCGGTAAGTTTACCGTATTCGGTTGATAACTTGTTTTCCACCTGTAAATCAGGAATGATTTCTGGCTTAAATGTTTTTCTTGCAAGTTCACCACGATCAAACATGAGTTTACCAAATTCTTTTTCTAAACCTGCACGATGAGGAGAATCTAAAAGCTTTTCCAAAAAGCTTTGTTCGTATTCACGAAGAACGGGACCATTTTCATCAAAGAATTCTTGTTCCTTTTCATAGAACTCATCCGTGGTGTCAATACTATTTCTCACTGCACAGAGTGTCGACATCGATTGCACGTCATCATTGATCTTGAATAGATCATAGGCTGCTTTGATTTCTGTCTTTAAATCTTTTCCTGTATTGATAAGATCAAGCTTTTCTTCTAAAGCTTTCTTGACTTTATCCAAGTCAGGACGTTCATATTTAAACTCGTTAAATGTCATTGCTTTAACCTCTTTTCTTTGGGTATCATTATACTATAATTTGGCTTTATTGACAAGAAAACAAAAAGAGCGATGCGCTCTTTTATATGTTTGGATAGATGAAGATGTAACCAACGACCATGTCAAGACCACGTTCAAGTGTATAACCAATGATGAGTGTCTCGCGTGATGGGTCTTCAGTAAATGCGTTTTGAATGAAGGTATGATTGATGGTGACACTTGAACCATCGATCATATAGTCTTCAACGGTGATGTTGTTTCCACTGAGTGAACGCACTTCACCACCAAAAAGTTCAAACATCACGATTACGTCTTGATCAAGTGCTGTGTAGATTTGACTTTGTGAAATCATATACGGTCTTGTGGTATCAAGGATATTGATGGTCACCTCAAAAGAGCCATAGTTCAGTATGAATGTAAATGTGTGTTCTCCGACAAGAAGTGTTTGAAGATAGTCACTATTGAAGAAAATGGATAGATCAGTCATCGTATATGTCGTATCATCAAGTGTTGCGTTTCCATCGCTTACAGATGTGATTTCCATTGGGGTAGAGAGTGTCATTAAGAATAAGTCAAAGGTGGAATGAATGCTGTAATTATAACGAAGACTATCAAGTTCTCTTGTAATTGTAAAGGTGATTTTGTCGGTGTAGAAAGAATCTGGAAATGCTTCACTAATCGCTTTGACGCGTACTTGGTAAGTTCCCACTTCAGTGATCGTATAGGATGTTTCAGTGACTTCATATTCCATTCCATTAATTTCAATCACGTATTTATCTGCATTTTCTACAGCATCAAAGGTGACCACTCCTTGATTTACTTGAAGTTGTGTGGGGATCGATAATCTTGGAACTTCTTCTTCACATCCATAAAGGATGAAAAGAGACAATATAATAACTAGGATTTTCTTCATAAGTACCTCTTAGAAACGGATGGAAAAGGTGCGAGCATCTGCTCACACCTCATTATTTTACCAAATTTCATCCACAAATTGGGGATAATCGATAAATGGATTTCGATTATTTTGATAACTGTAGATGACTTCATTACGATTTCTTTCAAAATCATCCACTGGATCATCAATGTGCCATTGTAACAACGTATCGAGCATCGCCATTTCATAAGTCGTGGGCGTTCCATTAATCAGTGAAAGATTGTCATACATCACAACCATGTAGAAAAGAATTCTCGCGATATCTCCTCTCACTGCAGCTCGTGGTAAATAGGAATCCGTATCGGTAGCCACATCAAAGAATTTGTTACCACGGCTTGAGTTGGTTCCTGGATCTGCAGGTTTTAGATTGTGTAAATCCGATGCACTATTGGGTGTTGAACCCGCTTCTTCACCTAGGAGGGATTGAGGCCAAACATGTTCACGATTCCATGTGATTCCGCCATCCCAAACACCAGATACCGATGTCCCAAGATAGACTAAGATGAGGTTGCTGGAGTTGTTAGGGTCTCGATCCGTTTCATCTAAAATATATCTTGCATCATCATACGATAATCCAATAAATCCTGTATTAATGATACTTCTTAATTCTAACAGCAAGGCATT
>JBBIMC010000181.1:0-2798 GCA_037444605.1 Mycoplasmatota bacterium
CAAAGCAAGGAGAGGATCCAAGACGAAGAGTAAAATGAGAGCTCCGATGAACCGTGAGACATAAAAAATTGTCCGGGGGATGATGTCGTACGCATAATCCACCACAAGATGAAGATCCGAGGTGAGATGGTTCATGAGATCACCTGAGTGATAAACAGAACTCTGTTTTAGTTCAGCGTGAATGATCTTTTTAAAAAGACGAAGTCTTAGTTGGTGCTCACTTTTCGTTACGAAACTCAGTTTCATGTAGGGAGCTAATGTAGAGGTTACGATTTGGATGATAAGGATCAATGAAAGAATGATCGCTGAGGTTAAGAATGCCTGACTGGATGAAGAAATGAGGGCTTGATCAATCGTGGACTTCGAGAAATAAGCAAAAAAAATGGCGGTTAAGCTCATGATGAGTTGTAGGATAGATAAAAGGATAAGATTTTTCTTGTAGGAAAGATGAATGGTATTGAAAAATTGATAAGTTTTCATGAATAGATCCTCAACATAACATGATTATTCTTATTATATCATACGTGTAAGGCATCACGATTTTTCCTTCAAGGAATTCAAGTCCTATGCTATAATGATGATGAATCAATGAAACTGAGGTTATTGGATGAAAAAGTATAACATTGCAGGGATTCGTTTGGCTATTCAGTATCATTTTGAAGATTACCTAAAAGATAATATTGAAGCTTACGAAATCTCAGAACATGAACAAGTTGATCACACCATCGAATGTCAATTAATGCATCCAATCATCGAACCTCAAGGACAAAGTGTTGTTTCAAAATCGGCATACATCTATAGAGATCAAACAAAAATGGTAGTCTATAACAAGAAAGGACACCACATCAAGCAGATGATTGAGTATTATGTGGATGAACCCAAGATAACCATTTCAATCGATCCTACACTCCATCCAAGACCCGCTGAAGCGGAGTACATCATGTTATCGATGGTATTCATGGAAATTGCCATGAAGCACCACTTCATTTCAATCCATGGAGCTGCCATAAAATTTCAAGATGAAGCCATCATTTTTTCTGCCCCCTCACAAACCGGGAAATCAACGCACGCTTCTTATTGGGATCAAGCGTTCTCGGTTGAGTGGATTAACGATGATAAACCGCTCATTCGCATAGAGAATGAAGGAGTTACAGTGTATGGAACACCGTTTTCAGGAAAGTCAAAACGAAACACGAATATTCATTGTCCCCTAAAAGCCATCATCTTCTTAAAACAAGGACCATCGAATCACCTCTCAACGCTAACAGATAAAGAGATCTTTGAAGAATTGATGATCAACATCATGCGTCCCACGGAAGAAAAGGATTGGCATACTGTCATTGATGACCTTAATCAGCTCATCAACCTTGTCCCTATATACCGTTATGAAGCGACGCACCATATCGAATCCGCACGTATATTAAAGTCACATCTTTATGAAGGAGAATCACATGAAAGTTAAACCTGGATACATCTTAAAGACGATTGCTAACCAACACGTTGTCATCCCTACAGGTGATGAAGCCATTCACTTTTCAGGGATGCTGACGTTGAATGAGAGTGGGGTTAAGCTGTTCGAACAACTTCAAATAGGTACGACACAGGCATCCCTTGTTCAATACCTTCTTGATCACTATGACATCGATCAAAAAACTGCAGAACACGATGTGCAATTATTCCTTGAAAAATTGCACAGTAAAGGCGTTCTCGAATGAAAACATCCGTTCCTAACGAACAGATGATGTCGCTGATCAAAGATGCCATCTCTCGAGGACAAAAAGCGACATTGAAAGTTGCAGGGACAAGCATGATGCCCTTCTTTAAAGATGGGTTGACAGAAGTGACATTAGCACCCGCTAAGGATTTGCAACGACTAGATGTTGTCTTATTCCAGATACAGGATAAATATTATCTTCATCGCATCATCAATATGGATGGTATCCGTGTGACAGCGCAAGGCGATCATCTTTTCTCGAAAGAAGAGATTGATCAAACGCATATTATTGCACGTGTCACCTCATTTTCTGAAGGTGGTCGTCTCGTGGATAGCCGTGATATCCATTATCTACGTAGAGTGAAGCGATGGCATTTGATCAAGCCTTTTATTCTAAGATTAAGGAGACGAAGATGACGCTTTGGTATGAAGTGATGGACGTGGTGAAGTGTGCACTTAAGAATGAGAAATATCCCCATGCCATCCATGATGAAAAAGCTTTTTATCAACTGATCTATGAGAATGGACTCATCGGTCTTTCTTATGCTGCTTTAGATCGGAATAATCTCTCCAAACCATTTCAACAAAGACTCACCCAAGGTTTTTATGACTATGTCTCAAGAGATACGAAACAAGAGGTCGCAATCAAAGAAATAAGACAACTCTTGAATACGAAGGGCATTGATTTCATGTTTCTTAAAGGTACAAGAATGAAAGCCTTATACCCTGAAACCTATATGCGAGGTATGGGGGATATCGATCTTCTTGTCCACGAGGATGACATGATGAATGTGCGCACACTCTTTGAAGAAAAAGAGATTATATGTACTCACCCGTCGAAACAACATGACTTTTATGAAATGAAAAATGGTCTCATCATTGAAGTTCATCCTCGGTTATTCAAAGACTTTAATCCACGGTATCGCACCTTAATGGATGATGTTTGGAATCATGTTCATCCTATCAGTGAACATGAGTACGAAATGATTCCTGAATATGAAATCATCTATTTAACCTATCATTTGGCAAAGCATATGGATGCATCAGGGATTGGCATTCGAAGTGTCTTGGATCTAGGTGTTTA
>JBBIMC010000181.1:2829-3305 GCA_037444605.1 Mycoplasmatota bacterium
GAGCCTTTATTACGCTCATTTCTAGAACAAGCAAAAATGACGCGGTTCTATCAATCGATGATGGATTTGACCTCTTCACTGTTTGATTTCCATTTTTCATTTTCCATTCACCAAGAAAAGCTTTTAGATGAAAAAGATAAAGAACTCCTGATCCAATACTTAGTAACCTCAGGTATCCATGGCTTGGGGAATGCCTTTAATCCGTTTGCAGCAAGAGAAGCTAACTATCGGTTAAAGAATAAAAGCAAATGGCATATGATTAAAGATCTTATGTTTCCCGATATGGATTCAATGAAGATTATGTATCCTTATGTCAAGAAATGTAAGATACTCCTACCGCTTGCATGGATCTCACGGTGGGTCAAACTCATGTTTAAAAAGACCAAATCAAGTGTAAAAAAAGTTAAGCAACTTCATACCGATGTAAGTAAAGTGAAAGAATTGGAAGAAATCTTTATCAAAATCGGATTGAATGA
>JBBIMC010000182.1:0-3293 GCA_037444605.1 Mycoplasmatota bacterium
GGGTCATCGACATCTTGAATATCTTGAAATTTCTTTCCCTTTACCACACGCCCTTGTCGTACATCTAAGCAGGGAATAATGCGTTTACTTAACATGAGA
Source organism: Mycoplasmatota bacterium (assembly GCA_037444605.1). Classification (GTDB taxonomy): domain Bacteria; phylum Bacillota_I; class Bacilli_A; order Acholeplasmatales; family Acholeplasmataceae; genus Peloplasma. The sequence goes on from JBBIMC010000182.1 coordinate 100, forward strand.
GTACCTCCTTCAAGTCAAGTCTATTCTCATAAATCGCTTTACCGATGATCGCTCCATCAAGCCCTAATCTCTTGAGGACATAGATATCATCCAATGTGGTGATACCACCGGAAGCGATAATATTCATCTTGGTATTTTCTTTTAACCATTGATAATCCGTAAAACTGGGACCAGCGAGCATACCATCTTTGGCAATATCGGTGAAGATTAATGTTTTTAATCCCCTACTCTCTAAATTTTTAGCAAGTTCATAAGCATGAACCGATGTTGTATTCGTCCATCCATGCGTCGTCACCATCCCTTCTTTCGCATCGATAGAAACGGCAATCTTATCCGAAAATTTGAGGAGTAGTTCATCAAGTAATGACTCATTATCAATGATGGCGGTTCCTAAAATCACTTTGGATATCCCAAGATCAAGCCATGCCTTCGCTTGGGTATATGATCTTATGCCACCTCCGATTTGAATAGGAATATTGACTTCTTTGAGGATTGATTTGATCACATCTTGATTGATGAGGATGCCTGACTCAGCACCATTGAGGTCAATAATGTGTAGTGCTTTCGCTCCTGCTTTTTGGTAGGACTTCGCGACTTCTATTGGATCTAGATCATAAATTTTTTCCTGTTTAAAATCACCTTGAGTGAGTCTGACACAACGTCCATTTTTGAGATCGATTGCTGGATAGATAATCATTTGATCACCTCTAGGTAAGCTTTTAATAGACTCGCACCTACACTCCCGCTCTTTTCGGGGTGGAACTGTGTGGCCATCACTTGTCCTTTTCTAACGATCGCAGGTATCGTCACACCATATTCTGTGGTCGCAACCCATTCTTCACCAGAGGATTTGACATAGTAGGAATGGACAAAATAGACTTGATCACCTTCATCGATATATTTGACAAGTGGATCATCTTTCTTTATGTTTAGAGAATTCCATCCCATATGAGGAACTTTTAGATCAACATCTAAATAAACGACATCGCCTTTTAAAATCCCTAATCCCTCATGTACACCGTACTCATACCCCTTTTCGTAGAGGAGTTGCATCCCAAGACAGATGCCAAAGAGAAATTTACCTTGGTTGACATGTTCTAAGATCAATGGGATTAATCCTGACTTATTTAAAGCATTCATCGCATCCCCGAACGCACCGACACCAGGAAGAATTAATGAGGTCGCTTGACGAATGATGGATGGATCTTTACTGATGATGGTTTCTAATCCTGCGCGTTCAAAGCCACGTTGAACCGAATCAAGATTCCCCACATCATAGTCCAAAATGACATTCATTAGAGAACCCCTTTCGTTGAAGGAAGTTCATCTGAGGTTTGCTTAATAGCCAATTTCAATGCTCTTCCTAATCCTTTAAAGATCGCTTCAACTTTATGGTGATCATTGATGCCATCAAGAATCTCAACGTGCAACGTGATTTTCGCTTCAGTGGTGAAGGCTTTTAAAAACTCTCTGACATTCTCCAAGGATAAACCACCGATTGATTCTCTCTTGAACTCACCTTTGAAAATAAGCATCGGACGATTTGAAATATCGATCACGACTCTCACCAAAGCTTCATCCATAGGAAGATAGACTGAACTATAACGTTCAATTCCCTTTTTATCACCTAAAGCTTCATGGATCGCTTGACCTAATACGAGTCCACAATCTTCGACTGTGTGATGATCATCAACCCATACATCCCCTTTGGCAATGAGTGATAGATCAAAATTCCCGTGGAACGCAAAGAGGATGAGCATATGATCAAAGAAGGGAATCTTAGTATCAATCGTGCTGTTTTTGGTTCCATCAAGATCGATACTCACAGTGATGTCAGTTTCTTTTGTTTGTCGGGTTATGGTTGTTTTTCTCATAATAAAATCTCCTTTAAGGCTTGATAGAGGGCCTCGTTTTCCTCTTCGGTTCCAATCGTGATGCGATAGGTATTTTTGGGGTTTTGATACGCACGAATGCGGATTCCTTTATTTAACAGTGGGGAATATATCTCTTTGTTAGGTGATTCAATAAAGAGGAAGTTTCCCGATGAGGGGTAACAGGTTAGGGGTAATGAAAGAAATTTTTGATAGAGGGCTTCTCTTCTTTGGATGATTGCGTTGACTTCACTTTTCACCTGATTGACTTTATTCAGTGCTTCCACACCGATGGTTTGTGACACTTGGTTTAGATGATAAGGTGACTTGAGAAGGTTGATTTGTTCAATGATGGTTTGCTATCATGTAACCCAAGCGTATGGAAGCCAAACCAAATGCTTTTGAGAAGGTACGGAGCACGATGACATTATCGTAATCGATTCCATCTTGAGTTAATGACTCTTTAGAATTTGCAAATTCAATATATGCTTCATCGATGACCACGAGTGCATTCGTCGCCTGGATAATTTTGAAAATATCTTCTTTCTTTAGTTGTCCACCTGTTGGATTATTGGGGGTACAGAGAAAGAGAATCTTCGGTTGATTCAACGTCATAGCTTCAATAAACTTAGAAACATCAAGTGTGTAATCCTCGTTTAACGGGAATCCTACATACCTTGCTCCATAAATGGTTGCGTAAATACGATACATGCTAAAGGTTGGCTCAAAGCTCATGATCAGTTCATCTTTTTCAGCGTAAGTTTTAATGATAAGTTCGATGAGTTCAGAAGAGCCGTTGCCTTCTAGGATATATTTTGAATCCACGTTTAGATATTGACTTAATGCATCTCGTAACTGAATGGCTTGATGATCGGGATAGCGATGAAAGTCAAAATTATTTAGAGAAAACCCTTTGGGAAAAAGGAAGTTTCTTGTTTCATTAGCATCCAAGCGAATACCCTCAAAAGGAGGTTCTACTTGATAGGGTTTAAGCGATGTTAATGTCGTTTTGATGTCCATGACATCACTCCTTTACTTTAAACGAACTTTAATGGCATTCGCATGTGCGGTTAAGCCTTCTGCTTCAGCCAGTCCAACGATGGTTTTCGCAGCATCGTTAAAGGCTTTTTCACTATAATAAACCACGGAGGATCGCTTCACAAAGTCATAAACGCCAAGAGGTGAAGCAAATTTAGCTGTTCCACTGGTGGGTAATGTATGATTGGGTCCAGCAACATAATCGCCTACAGGCTCAGGGGTAAAGCGTCCAAGGAAAATGGATCCAGCACTATCGATTTGTTCAAGATAATCATCGGGGTTATC
>JBBIMC010000183.1:0-1369 GCA_037444605.1 Mycoplasmatota bacterium
TTCTTTGAGCATCGCTTCTGCTTTAATCCACATGTCATCATCTGGGAAGTACTTATGGGTATCTTCTGGATCGCGATAACTTAATCTGAATGCATAATCCGTGATATTAAAATCCTTATATACAGCAAGCATTAATTCTACAGTACGCTTAAATTCATCTTTAATCTGATCAGGACGTACAAAGATATGTGCATCATTGAGTGTCATTTCTCTCACGCGTTGCAATCCGGATAGTGCGCCGCTCTTTTCATAACGATGCATCATACCAAGTTCAGCAATACGCAAGGGGAGTTCTCGATAACTATGCACATCATTCTTGTACATAATCATGTGGTGAGGGCAGTTCATCGGACGAATCACGAGCATTTCACCTTCACCCATATCCATGGGAGGAAACATCGAATCTTGATAGTGATCCCAATGTCCTGAGGTCTTATATAAGTCAACATTCGCTAAAATCGGGGTATAGACATGGAAATATCCCAAACTGATTTCTTTGTCGGTGATATAGCGTTCGATGACGCGACGTACGGTTGCTCCTTTAGGTAACCAGAAAGGTAGACCCGCACCGACTTCTTTAGAAATCAAGAATAAATCGAGTTCTTTGCCTAATTTACGATGATCACGCTGTTTGCGTTCTTCAAGAAGATTGAGATGTGCATCAAGATCCTTTTTATTCAAAAATGAGGTTCCATAGACCCGAACAAGCATCTTATTATTCGAATTACCACGCCAATACGCACCCGCTAGGGTAAGTAATTTAAAATGCTTTAGCATCTTGGTTGAAGCGACATGTCCCCCACGGCAAAGGTCGGTGAATTCTCCTTGAGAATACACGGTGAGTCCATCATTCTTGAATTCTTCGATCAACTCAAGTTTATAGGGATCATGGGCGAAAATCTTTTTCGCTTCTTCATAGCTCACTTCTTTGCGGGTAATGACATAGTTTTCTTCAGAAAGTTCATGCATCATTTTTTCGATCTTTGGTAAATCTTCATCGGTCACCTTGATGTCATCGCCGAAATCGACATCATAATAGAAGCCTTCTTCGATCGCTGGACCGACACCAAAACATGCGTTTGGATACAGACGCTTAATGGCTTGTGCTAAAAGATGCGCGGTACTATGATTGACGACATCCAGGACACGTTTATCTTTTTCTGTTAATATTTCGAGTTTTCCATCCTCAAAAAGCTGTCGAGATAATTCGACATATTGCCCATTAAAAACACCGGCGATGGCTGCTTTCGCGAGACTCATGGAAAGACTTTCAGCCACCTCTTTGACGCTCACACCATCATTAAATGCTTTGATGCTGCCATCTGGAAATTGAATTTTCATACAAACACCCCTTCTTTAAATAAAAAAA
>JBBIMC010000183.1:1379-3256 GCA_037444605.1 Mycoplasmatota bacterium
GCCCTATGCTAAGGACGTTGATTACGTGGTACCACCTTAGTTCTAGCAAGCTAGCACTTATCATATCGATAACGGGACGAACCGGGCACATCTTTCGAGGCCAACTCAGAGGGAGTAACTTGATCATGTCGCAGCTTTCACCATCCTGCGTCGCTAGAATTGATCTTATCATGTCCTCTTCATCGTTCTAATCATTATTATAACACTTTCTTATGCTTTTTCAAGACTTAACCTTGTTTGTATTGATCACTTGACAATTTCACATAAGTCATCAAGTCTTTGAGTCGTTGAATGAGTCTCGCAGCTTTCACTCTGTTCATTTCGTCTTTGGTCACGGTGAGTGCATCAACGAGTTGAACAAACTCAAAATTAGATGTCATGAAGACTGGAAGTTTTGCGGATAACCGATATTGCATGATGGGAACCAAGACTTCATCTCTAAACCATGGTGTCATATTTTCGCCACCCATATCATCCATCATTAAGACATCTGCTTGTTTGAGCTGATTAATTCTCTCTTCAAGATTTCCTTCATTCATCCCTTGTCTTATCGAACGAACAAGATCGGGCATGTAGACATAAAGCACGTTGATGTTGCGTTGAGCAAGTTCTTCAGCGATTGCAGAGATCAAATAACTCTTTCCTGTTGCATATTTTCCATAGATGTATAAGCCCTTCATATAATGATCCCGTTTGTAATGATCTAAAAACTCTTGGGCAAGCCGAAAAGCTTTTTCGCGTTCATCATTAAAGACTTCAAATTCAGCCAGTGTCGCATTTTGAATGTAGACTTCACTGTCATAGAATTTCAAGTGTTTCTTAATCTTCAAACGTCGGATCTCTTCTTCCTTTTCCTTCGTGGGTTCATAGACGATTTCGATATAAGGATCGGTCTTTAGGACAGCTTTATAACCATCTTTGATCAGTTGTTGATCACGATCTTGTAGGTAAATAAATACTTTGTAGACATCCACATCAGGAATTCTTAAGTTTTTCGTTTCAGGATCGTTATGCACGACTTTCTTCATTTCATCTAGAGTCATCGTTATCCCTCCATTTTCGCTAAATCAGAAATATAATCATCCATCCAATCGGGTTCAGCGACGCTAACACGTTGGATCTTTTTCTTTTGTTCATATTCGGTTTCAAGACTTGATGAGAATTTAATGGCATCTTCCGTTGTTTGAACTCCCTTATTCAACCAATCATGGAGCACTTTTTCCAAGTAATTGATATTGGGAAGTATGCCATCTTTATGTTTGAGTACCAGCATTAAGATGACATTGATGATACCGGGTTCAACCGCGTTTCTTTCAAGAAGTTGTGTTGCTGTTTGTAGAGCAAGTCCTTGTTGATCGGTCTTCGCATATTTTTGAATGATCACTTGTGGTGCAACCTGATCAATTAAGGTCGGCATGGGTAAATCCTTTTTCTTCACTGTGAGAAGCTGATGTTTTTCTTCATAGTGCTGTTTCGCTTTTAAATTTAATTGAGCAAAACTGACCATCTTATTCCCTCGTGCTGCGGCTTCATAGATGGATACAAGGTCGGCAACATCAAACTGATAAACAAAGGCAATCTTGTTGATTTGATCTTTGAATTTTTCCGTTAAGAGTTGTGAGGTCTTCAAACGTTCAGACAAGTGATCCACAAAGGATTCATAATTGAATTGATAATGTAGATGAGATCCTCCATTGGTGGTTCTTCCTTGAAGTGGATGATTCACCGATAACAGGTTGAGACTCTTAAATTCATAGAGTTCATCAAAGGATTTGGTGATGTTTTCATATCCTTCGGTTTCCACCATGTCCATCTTAAATAATTCTGTGAGCATCGTCACATTCTTTTCCCCAATCTCGGATTGTAGATAACTCCCG
>JBBIMC010000184.1:0-1086 GCA_037444605.1 Mycoplasmatota bacterium
AGTAGTCTGTCAATGCGGTTTGAACAGAGACTGCTAAGCCCTTCATTGCTGAAGTGACGACTTTGTCAGAAAGGTTAGATTGGTCAACGTCAACGCCGACAACCCACTTACCTGTGGTTTCTTGTGCAGCTGCCATGACTGAGTTACCAGCACCGCCGGCTGCAGCATGAATCGCTTGGACACCGTCTGCATACCATGCAGCTGCGGTGGTCTTAGTGCTTTCACTTGGTGCGAATGTATTTAAATATAAATAACGGTTTGCAGCGAATGCATAGGTTGTTAAACCTTCTTCTTCAGCCGCATAATAAGCACCTGCAACGAATCCTAAACCAAAGCGTACAACGGCAGGAACTGCCATACCGCCCATGAAGCCAAGGTTTGTGAAGCCTTCTTTAACGGATGCATAACCAGCTAAGAAACCAGATTGTTCTTCTTGGAAGAAAATGGACAATGTATTGTCTTCAACGGTAAAGTCTGGAGCTGAACCGTCATAAGTTGCCATTGTACCCCAATCGGTGACGTCGTGTGGAGATCCATCGATAAGGATGAATGTTACATCTGGATGAGTGGTTTGTGCTTTATGAACACTGTTTTCAAATAAGAAACCTGGAGTTACAACAACTTTCGCGCCACTTTCAACTGCTAAGTCGATTGCTGCAACGTATGCATCGAAGCTAACTTCGGTTGGCTTATAGTACTTATAAGTCTTACCTTCTTCTTCCGCAAATTCAACAATACCTTCCCAGGTACCTTGGTTGAATGAACGGTCATCGATATCGCCAGAGTCGGTGATCATCGCAATTTCATATTCTTCTTGTCCGCATGCAACGAGTACAGCAGCAAAAACGAATAGAACTAAAGCAAATAATACTTTCTTCATTCTTTCTCTCCTCTGTTTTTTTGAAAGCTTGGTAGGGCTTTCTTTTTTCTAATACTGTACTAATTTTACTCATTTTTTTCTTTTTTTGCAAGATATAAATATAAATATTTACCCAAGAGTAAGTGAAAAAGAAAGAAGCATGAGGTTCTCACGCTTCTTGAGGTTCTGGTTTTTCTTTGGGTTCTGGCTTTTTGAAAAGCGAGGCA
>JBBIMC010000184.1:1124-3249 GCA_037444605.1 Mycoplasmatota bacterium
CGAGGGAATCATGCCAGCTGCTTCTAAAAGTGCACCGCGACGAATCGATTCTTTGGTGATTTCTTTCGCATCCGCAAATAAGAATTTACGTGTGACAATCCCGATTCTTAAGGTAAGGAGTGCGTTAGAGATCCCTTGAGTCACTGAGGATAATACGGGTTTGATAAAGGGAACTTCACTTAAGGTGTTCATCGTCGAGGTTGGCATCAATTCAGTAATATCCATATTTTCTAACCCTTCAGCAATGAGTGCGGTTGAAAACACATTGACGGAAAGATTGGCGAGTTTTGGATAGGAAGGACGATAGCCACACATCTGAACAAGTTCTTTAATCATCTTTAAGTTAACAACGACCACGGTAAAGAAATCGAGGCGTCCATTTTGTGAAATTGCCGTAGAGATCATCACGGTTTTCGCATTTTTCTTGATGACTTGGTTCATCTGTTTCTTAATTTCATGGGTAAAGACGTGATTTAACGCCAGTTTCAAATCTTCATTATTGCTCTTTAGAGCATCATTTAAACGTGTCACATCATCTTCAGGGAGTGTCCCAGCTTGTAAGAGACGTTTGGCGACTCTACGATACATTAAGGCATTGTGGTTATTATCCCCATCCACGGTGGTTTCAACAGAAAATGTGGGTGAAAATAAGATAATGTGCACAGGTCTTAAGATCAAGAGATAGACCAAAATGAAAGATAACCCGTAAAATGCATATTCGACATAAGGATGAATCGTTCTTAATCGGTCACCAACATCGAGGATCGAGGATAATAAAATGAGGACAAATAAGAGGGTAAAGCCGATCGCGATGGCGTACCAAAAGGTTTTGCTGACATCTTTTTTCTTCATAGACATTCCTTCTTTCTTATTCATGATTATATCATGTCTTCATGAAAAAGAACGTCTAATTTGGCACGATTGTTTTTTTCCCCTCACCAATGGAATAATATTCACTTCGACCAATAATGAGGTGATCGATCAAATCAATCCCCATAATCTCAGCCGCTTCACTGATTTTCTTCGTCGCCAGCACATCCGCTTTGGAGGGTGTGGAATCCCCCGTGGGATGATTATGCACACAGATAATGGCGTGTGCGGCCAGTCTGATCGCTGTTTTAAAGATTTCTCTAGGATGAATGAGCGTTTGATTGATCGTCCCCATAAAGATGGTCTCTTTGGTGATCACTTCACTCTTGATGTTCAAGTATAAGACCATGAAGTGTTCCTGTTCAAGATGACTCAAGGATCCCGATACATAATGATAGACATCAAGCGATGTCTTGATCTGACTCTTTAGTTCTCTTTTCATGGCGGATAATCGTTTACCGAGTTCGATGGCCGCGATAACCGTACACGCTTTAGCTTCCTTTATCCCTTCAATTTTCATCAGTTCAAAGGCAGACATTCGTTTTAAATCATCTAAATTCTCTAAATGATAAAGGATGTGTTTAGCCATATCCATCACGGATAGATCATGACGACCCGTACGGAGTAAGATCGCTAAAAGTTCTTCTGTCGATAAAGCTTGAGGACCTTCGCGAAGCAGGCGTTCTCGTGGACGATCATCTTTGGGCTTTTCACGTAGCATATACATAAAAAAACCTCCTCTACTCTATGGTAGAGAAGGGTTCATCATTTTTCTTCTTTATTCCCATTCAATCGTTCCAGGAGGTTTGGAGGTGATGTCATAGACAATGCGGTTAATTCCTCTCACCTCATTGGTCATCCGGTTGGAGATCTTTTGTAATATGTCATAGGGGATTTGAGCAAAATCAGCGGTCATTCCATCGATGGAGGTGACTGCACGGATCACTAAAACATGATCATAGGTACGTTGATCACCCATCACTCCCACGGTTTTAAGAGGGGTGAGGACCGTAAAGTATTGCCATATCGATTGGTCAAGCCCATGGGCTTTGACCTCTTCTCTCAAGATCGCATCACTTTCTTGAACAATTCTGATCTTATCTTCGGTGATATCCCCTAAAATACGAATCGCTAATCCAGGACCAGGGAATGGTTGACGCATAACAATCTCTTTGGGTAAACCTAAGGCGAGACCTAATTGTCTAACCTCATCTTTAAAAAGTTCGCGTAACGGTTCTATGAGTTTTAATCGCAT
>JBBIMC010000185.1:0-3165 GCA_037444605.1 Mycoplasmatota bacterium
ATTCTTGATGTGATTCTTTCTCGCCTATGAAGCGCGCTTACCATTTTTTCAAACAAACGATTCAAAAAAATCGTTTAGCCCATCTCTATCTCATCGTTGGACCTAAGGGTTCAGGAAAAGCTCAACTCGTCGATGATGTCGCGTATTTGATTTTGAATCAAGGACGCCCTGAGTCTCCGCATTTAAAACTGCAGATCAAAGAGCGCAAATTACAAAATCTCATCGTCATTGAACCTGAAGGGTTATCGATTAAAAAAGAACAGATCATCGCTCTTCAGTCAGAGTTTTCCAAAACAGCACTTGTCAGTGGCCCCCGCATTTACGTCATCAAGGGCATTGAAAAAATCAGTCAAGCCGCAGCAAACTCCTTACTTAAGTTCATGGAAGAACCCGCAAGCACGAGCGTCTTTGGGTTCCTATTATCTGAAGATAAAGATTCTGTGCTGCGTACCATTCAGTCTCGGTCACAAATCATCACCCTGAAGAGCATGGACGAAGATGATTTGGAACAAGAACTCCTTAAATTAGGGGTTGATGAAAAAGTCGCAACACTCGCCCCCTATTTAACCAAGAATATTGAAGAAGCCACACTCTTGGCGGAGAATCCCAATTTCATCGAATTGATCAATCTCATTGAAGATATGGTGACGTTATGGGATAAGAAAGACATTACCTTCCCCATTCATTTTGCTGGAAGAACAGGCTTTCTTCTTCAAGATCGTGAGTTCTTTATGGATTTCTTAGAACTTGTCCTTCTCTATTTCTTAGATCTTGTCCATTATCGTGCGCATCAGCCCATTACCTATAAGTTTTTAAGAGAGTATATTCAAGTTCAATCAGACCGTATGCAAGTCAAGGAAGTCAATGACTTAATTGAAACCATACAAGCTGTTTTACACCAACAATCGTATAACATTAATTTAGATTTAGCACTGGACCATCTGTTTTATACACTAGAAAAGAAGAGGTGAGGTCATGAAGGTTGCGTTAGTTCAATTTAAAGAAGCAGGCAAAAAATACTACTTCTCATACGAAGGCATCCAAATCTCAGAAAATGACCTTGTGGTTGTTGAAACATCACGAGGGATTGAAATAGGAAAAGTTTATTTATTTAAAGACGTTCAAGAGACGGATTTAACGGCGGAGTTAAAACCCATTTTGCGTAAAGCCACAGAAAATGATATTCAAGATGATGCATTCAATCAAACACTTGAACCTGCCATCGTTGAAAAAGCAAAAGTGCTTGCCAAACAAAATGAGTTAGAGATTAAAGTCTTAGGGGCTGAATATACCCTAGACCGCAAACGGCTTTTAATCTATTTTGAAGCAGAAGCGCGCGTCGACTTTAGAAATCTTGTTAGAGATTTATCCGAAGTCTATCATACACGCATTGAACTCAGACAAATCGGTCCAAGAGATGCCGCAAAAATGATCGGTGGCATCGGTCCCTGTGGTCTCATTTTATGTTGCAACACCTTTATAGGTGAATTTGACACGGTCTCCATTAAGATGGCGAAAAACCAAAATATCGCCCTCAATCCCCAAAAGATTAGTGGAATTTGTGGTAAACTTCTTTGCTGCATCAAGTATGAAGACGATGTGTATACTGAACTCAAAACGACGATGCCAGACCTAAAAGAACGCGTCACAACGCCGAAGGGTTCAGCAACCGTGGTTGAATTGAACATCATCGGTCAAAAAGTGAAAGTCTCGTATCCTGAAAATGGTGGCTATGAATGGCTACATCTCAAGGATGTCCTAAGAGGATAACATGCTACGCACACTGCTTGGAACCGATCTTTGGATCGAACAAAACTCACGTCAAGCGTTCAATCTTGATACCATCTTGTTACAACACTTCACGCACATTCCTGCCAAGGCGAAGACGATCCTTGATGTCGGTACAGGTGTAGGACCTTTGATGCTTTATTTATCAAAGAAAACAAAAGCCAAGATCATCGGCATTGAGATTCAAGAGTCGCGTTATCTTCAAGCGTTAAAGAATATTCAATTAAATCATCTCGAACATCAATTATCATGTCTGCACCAGGATATTAAAACGTGTATGCTAAAAGATGTCGATATGATTGTGACCAATCCTCCCTTTTTTAAAACCTCAGAAACGTCGAATAAAAGCGAGGATGAAGAAGATTTGATTGCACGACACGAGGTCACGCTCACACTTGAGGAGTTGATTCAATCCTCTGCGCGATTACTCAAGTTTGGTGGTTATTTGACGATGATTCATCGTCCTGACCGCTTTGCTGAAATGGTCGATCTTCTCAATCGTTATGATTTTTCAGTCAAACGCATTCGCATGGTTCACCCGTATCTTAATCATCCCGCAAACCATCTTTTAATCGAAGCGATGAAAAATGGGAATCCTGGAATGAAGGTGGAACCCCCGTTGATCTTATATGTAGATAAACATATTTTGACCAAAGACATGGTCGATATTTATGGAGGTCGTTAACATGTTATTATCCTTACTCACCAGAAAAGATAAGCTTAAGTTTCTTGATCTGGCCATGCATATGGTCTCGATCGATGGCGAACCCACAGAACTCGAACAGCGCTTGCTCAATATTATGCTAGCTGAAGTGGGGGATGGAATCGTCAAAGAATATCAGTTTGCCTTATCGAAAGATATGGACGAAACGATGCGTTACTTCGAAGAAAGCAATCCAACCGTTAAGAACATCATCTATCTAAATTTGGTGAAAGTTGCGATGAGCGATGAGTTTTATAACACCACCGAACATTTTTTCTTGGAATCGATTCGCACTAAATTTGGAATTTCCGAAACGAAAAAACAACAGTTGATGAGACTCGTCTATCAAGAACGCGATTTACGTGAACGCGCAAAACGCGTGGTGTCGCATTAATATGCAAAAAAGTTTTCAGGAGACTAAGCCAACCCTTTACGTCGTTTCAACCCCCATCGGTAATTTAAAAGATATGACGTTTCGTGCGGTCGAGATCTTAAGAGAAGTGGATCTCATCTTGGCAGAAGATACAAGAACTTCTGGTGTTCTACTTGCGTATCATCAAATCAAAAAACCTCTGTTGAGCTATCATGAGTTCAATAAAACAGATAAAGAAGATCAAATCATCACTTATCTTCAAGAAGGAAAAAATCTAGCACTCATCAGTGATGCTGGAACG
>JBBIMC010000186.1:0-2297 GCA_037444605.1 Mycoplasmatota bacterium
TCTGGTTATCGAGAAATAAAGCAGGTGGGCTCGTTGACTCTATTCAATCTTTACAAATGATGAAAGACTTTATCGAAATAGAGATTTAATCTGGATTCCGGTAATGTTTGCTCATTCACTCACGGGTATGCACGTGACTAACATGTTATGATACATGTGGAAGGTGACCTATGGATACAATTCAACGATTCAATGAAGCGATGGATTACATCGAAGCCAACTTAAATCACACCATTGATGAACAGATGATTGAACGCATCACGCTATGTCCCTCAGGCCTTTTTTACCGCATGTTTCCCGTGTTATCTGGATTGACTCTCAGCGATTATATTAGAAGAAGAAGGCTCTCCTTGGCAGGTCTAGAACTGCTAAAGACAAAAAAAACCATCACTGAGATTGCCTTGGATCATGGGTATGAATCCCCCGATGCATTTAGTTTCGCGTTCAAACAACTTCATGGATTAAGTCCAAGTGCTGCTCGAAAGCAAAAGGATAAGTTGATATTTGTTCCTAAGATGACCTTTACACTTCAGTTAAAAGGAGCAATGATGATGAAATATCAAATTTTAGAGAAAGACTGTTTTATTGTTATTGGAAAAGCGATTAAGACGACTCAAGAAGAAAACATGAAGGACCAATCAATTTCAAAGTTTTGGCAAAAGACAAACCAATCTTCACTTCCAGGTGTGCTTTGTCAAGTCTCACCTAACAAACCATTCTTAGGGGTATGTTATGGATTGGAAAGCGATGGAAGTTTCAAGTATCTGATTGGGGTTGAAGCTGACCACACGATCAAAGATTTGGATCATGTCGTTATCCCCAAGTCAACATGGGCAGTTTTTGAATCCATAGGACCCATGCCACAGGCTATCCAACATGTATGGCAAAAGGTTTATGAAGAATTCTTTCCTTCTTCGGGGTATCGTCATGCAGGAACACCAGACTTTGAATGTTATCCAGAAGATGGTCCCTCACGAAAAGATTATCGTGCTGAAGTCTGGATTCCGATTATTAAGAACGAATAAAAAGAAGATGTCCCAAGCGTTCGCTTGAGACATTTTTTAATTCTCTTCAAGGGTGAAGTAGATCCCTCGAGTAATAATACGTTTGGTGATATCAGCAATTTCATGAACAGATTCTTTCATTCCCGTCGTCATCCATTGTCTTAAAATACCGATGAAAGAGTTAAGCACTGAAATGTAGTAATACTCCATTTGAATGGGGTTTTTATTTCCCTTGGGACGATTATAGAGGTTTTGGAACGCAGATCGACCCAAATTATACACCTTTTCTAAAAACATAGGATCTGCATTTTGGATGAGAAGCAAGTGAAAGAGTTCTTTGTATTGGATGGAGAGTTCATAAATATCTAAAAATATTCGATCTCCAAAGTAAGTTCTATCCTTCTCGGAGCGTTTTAAAATCACAAAAATATCAACCCAAAGTTCACGTTCAAGATGTTCAATCAAATCATTGACACCTTGAAAATGAGCATAGAACGTAGTTCGATTAATCTTAGCTTCATAACATAATTCTTTAATGGTAATTTCACTTTTTGGCTTTTCTTTAATTAAGCGATAAAGGGCTTGTTTAAGCATTTCATACGTCACCCTTACACGGTGGTCCATCGTTTCTGGATTCATCGAATCATCTCCTCAACTTCATCTTATCACAACATGTGGCACAATAAACAACACAATGTTGAACATATAGGCTTATTGTTGTTTATTTCGCATCACTTAGAGGGCAATCTGATGGACAAATCAACATGGTGATGAACATTGTTTCATATTGAGATGATTTTAAAAAACGTATTGGGTATGAATGGATAGAAGTTGACTAAACTGAAATTAGGAGGTGTCTTTATGAAATATAAAATGACCATGATCATTACATCGCTCTTATTGATAGGTTCAATCGTTTTTATGGGATCCATCAATGTCAATTACGATCTCAAGAAATATCTACCTGAAGGGACAACTCTGGTTGAGGGGATTGACATTTATGAGACGAATTTTGGCTCTTCATCATACATCATTCTTATGGCGGAGGACTTGAGTTTATCTGAGAGTTTAGCACTCTATGATGATTTACTTAATGTCGATGATGTCACCTCCATCGATTTTATTCAATCGATCTTCAATCCTCTTGCATATTCAGCTTTTCTATCAAATCTTGATCCGTTATCAGCAGGTACAATTCAGGGTCAAATGGACATGATGATGGGATTAGGTCTATCCTTTGAGGAAAGTTTCTATCAAGTTGCAACCAATCTCCCTACTGGCGCTAAAGAGGTG
>JBBIMC010000186.1:2312-2860 GCA_037444605.1 Mycoplasmatota bacterium
ACTTGAACGATATCAACAAGGTCAAACCTGGCGAATGACACTGACGCTTTCGATTCAAGCTAGTGATGCAAAGGTCGATGATGTGATCAATCAGATTGAAACCAAACTAGAAGCCACTGGTGTTCCATATTCGCTTACGGGTGGTTTAATGGCGACCAGGTTTACGCGACAAGCGATTGAAGGAGATGTCATGAAAATCACTTGGTTGATCATCCCCCTCATCCTGATCATTCTTTTGATCATGACCCCTTCATATGCAGATTTGATTGTTTTTCTCGTCGTCAGTGGGGTTGCGATTATCATCAATTTGGGGACGAATGCATTTTTACCCGATGTCTCATTCATCACGCAATCGATGGCTATTGCTTTACAACTTGCCATTTCTCTCGATTACATTATTTTCATTGTCCATCGCAATCATGAAGATCGACTTGAGGTTACTGATCCAGCGCAACGAATAAAAACGACCCTCAATCATGTAAAATCTCCTGTTATTGCGATGGACAATGAAAATAATGTAATCGAGCGAAATGGCAAGTTGTAAAGCG
>JBBIMC010000186.1:2870-3147 GCA_037444605.1 Mycoplasmatota bacterium
ACTCACCACTGCAGTCAGCTTTTTAGCCCTTGTTTTTATGCGATTTTCAATCGGGATGGATATAGGCATCGTGTTTATGAAAGCTGTCATTATATCCGTTTTATCCGCGTTAATTCTTGGCCCAATGTTAATCCGAGTCTTGGATTCATGGATTGAAAAATCAAAACACCGTGTTTTTATCCCACGCTTCAGCGCATTTGCACGTTTTGTGTATCGTTTCCGCTTTGTCTTCCTCGCGATCTTTTTGATTCTAATTGCCCCTGCATACTACTTTCAA
>JBBIMC010000187.1:0-2402 GCA_037444605.1 Mycoplasmatota bacterium
CGCATCACTTCCTACCTTGACAGGAGGTAAATCTTCGCTCTTCGTAAAGACTTTCCAGGTAGGATCATAGAGATCGAGTGCGGTAAAATCTTTGGTCATTTGAAGATTGGTTTCAAGATAAGAGTCATAAGTACCAACGTCCATCCAATAATCTTCAAATAGATACGCATACACTTCTTTTTTCGTCGTTTCAATGAGATGAGGAATGATGTGTTTACCAAAGTCTAAGTCATCTTGTTTAATCGACACTAAAACCTCTCTTAAAGAGATAGATCCCCATGGATGCCAAATTAGAATTAGACACTTTAGGTTTTTCTTCGAAATGAGTGATTTCTTTATCTTCATTAATCGACATGATACCGAAACGAGACACTTCTTTAGGTTCAACGGGTTGTGTGGCAATCGTTAAACGCGCACCAGTGTCTTTATGTTGTTGAATCATCTTACGATAATCCATCTTGTAAATATGGTCACCTGATAAGATCAAGACATATGTAGGATCTTTACGTTGGATAAATTCCATATTTTTCTTTACAGCATCAGCGGTTCCCAAATACCAATAGTTATGGGGTTGGAGTAAAGTGACCCCAGAATCACGTCGGTCTAAATCCCATGGTTTTCCTGCACCAATGTGTTCATTCAATGAAAGGGGAAGATATTGGGTTAAAATACCAATATCATAAATTCCAGACTGGGTACAGTTTGATAATGTGAAATCGATAATCCGAAATTTACCTGCAAAAGGCATGGCAGGTTTGCTGCGACGTTGGGATAATATATCAAGTCTTGTCCCTTTACCTCCAGCGAGAATTAATGCTAATGTTTCCATTGTTACACCCCTAGTATGATTTGGTATAGTGATTCATATTGCAAAGCCATTTGTTTTAAGCTGTAATCTTTTTTCATCGCCTGTTTCATGAGCTTGTTCCAATCTTTAGGCTTCTTTAAATACACATTGATGGCTTCAAAGAGTTTTTCCTTGAATTCATAGGCATCATAGTTCGCAAAACTAAATCCGGTGCCTTCCCCTGTAAATTGATTATAGGGGTCAACGGTATCCTTCAAACCACCAGTTTCTCGAACGACAGGTAAAGATCCATAGCGCATCGCGATCAATTGCCCTAAACCACAAGGTTCAAACCTTGAAGGCATCAAGAAAATATCAGATGCGGCGTATAATTTATGCGCAATCTCTTCATTAAAGCCGATGTAATGACCGACCTTATCGGGGAATTTAAAGGTGAGATAGCGGAAGAAGTCTTGATATGAATCGTTGCCTGAACCCATCAGAATAAACCGAGCATCAGAGAACTCGATGACCTCTTCTAAACTGCGTGTCATAAGATTAATTCCTTTTTGCGTGGCTAAGCGACCAATATAAACCACGAGCGGCAATTCAGGATTTACATCGAGATCAAAGTGGTGCAAAATCGCTTCTTTGTTCTTTTGTTTGAGTTCTTTCGTTTTGATCAATCCGTAACATGCATCGATAAAGTGATCTGTTTTAGGATTGAAAACTTCATCATCGATACCATTAAGAATGCCTGTGAAATCATTTTTCCGTTTCTCTAGGGCACCATCGAGTGAAAATCCGTATTCATTGGTTAGCACTTCATTGCGGTATGTAGGACTGACAGTGTTGATTTTAGTTGCGCGTTCAATACCTGCTTTAAGGAAATTGACGCGATCAAAGTGAATATAGGTGTAATTAAATTCGGTATTAAAGAATCTTGCAACATAAGTGTCAAAGGATCCTTGGTATTCTAAGTTGTGAATGGTCAGCAAGGTATGAATTGAGTAATATTGATCATTTCTATGTCGATAATGCTCATCGAGTAGATAAGGAATCATGCCGGTTTGCCAATCATTTAGGTGCAAAATATTGGGATAAAAGTCAAACACTTTCAACCCTTCTAAGATTGCATAACTAAAGCATGTAAAGCGTTCGGCATCATCGTTATAACCATAGAGTTGATCACGTTCAAAATAGTGCATATTTTGAACAAAAATATAAGTAATTCCTTGATGGACCAATTCATAATAATTAACAATAGTCTCAATTCCACCCATACCAATCGTGGCAGAGCCCTTGAATGTCATCTCTTTATGATGCTTAGAAATCTGACGATAATAGGGTGTAATAATCTTCACATCATGACCTAATTCCCTGAGTGATTTAGGCAAAAAAAGAGCCATATCCGCGAGACCGCCTGTTTTACTAAAGGGGAATGCTTCGGAACTGCAGAATAAGACTTTCATCCTTTTCACCTCAAAGTGTTCATGCTTTAATCTTATTATACATGATGGAACCGGTTTTATCAATGTAACATAGACGTAAAAAAGTATGTGAAATCGAATCATATGGGGTGACGACATATGAAATATGTGATATACTTTAGGTA
>JBBIMC010000187.1:2444-3096 GCA_037444605.1 Mycoplasmatota bacterium
TGTGGTGCAGTCATCTTTAGAAAACATCAAGACAAGTACCAATTTGTACTCATTCAACAGCGCTATGGACTTCATTTCGGGTTTCCAAAGGGGCATGTTGAAAAAAATGAAAGTGAGCGAATGACCGCAAAGCGTGAAGTGCTTGAAGAAACCGGTTTAGAAGTGGTTATCTATGATCACTTAAAAGAAAAAACTCGCTATTATCCAAGACAAGGTGTCATTAAGGACGTTGTCTATTTTCTTGCCCGTGCTGTGACCAGTGATTTTAAACCTCAAGAGGAAGAAATTGCTGATGCACAATGGGTTGATGCATCGGATGTCTTAGAAAAACTAACGTATAAGACAGACAAAGAAATCTTCGTATCCCTTTCAAAAAAAGCAAACATTAACTTCTGAGGCGTTTATGCATCCAGCATTGCAGACGTATTTACAAGAAAAAATCATTCCAATATACCAATCCTTTGATCCCGCTCACCAGATCGATCATGTCCTGAAAGTCATCGATAACAGCTTAAAGATAGCTGCTGATTACGATGTGAATCTTGACATGGTTTATGTGGTTGCATGTTATCATGACATCGGCATCAAATTTGGTCGTGATAACCACCATTTAACCGGTGGTTTATTTTTGTTTGAAGATCCAGTCATTAAA
>JBBIMC010000188.1:0-3092 GCA_037444605.1 Mycoplasmatota bacterium
ATGGTCCTCAAGTAGGCATGATTCAAAGTGCCTTTGATACAGCTAATGAACTCAAAGGCAATGTCCCATTGATGCCACTCCCCGAATGTGGAGCTATGAGCCAAGGTTATATTGGTTATCACCTTCAAAATGCCATTTATAATGCATTAAATGAACGAAACATCAAAAGAGATGTAGCAACTGTCGTCACACAAACCGTGGTTGATCCTAATGATCCAGCTTTTAAGAATCCAAGCAAGCCCATTGGACGTTTCTATACCAAAGAAGAAGCTGAACAACTCTCTAAGCAATACAACATGCCTTTTGTCGATGATTCAGGACGAGGGTATCGTTACGTGGTTCCTTCACCTAAACCCATCGATATTATCGAAAAAAATGTCATTCGTGACTTAATCGATAAAGATTATATCGTCGTCGCTTCAGGTGGTGGTGGTATTCCTGTTGTCAAAGGAGAAACACTTACAGGTGTGGCTGCGGTCATCGATAAAGATTTTTCATCGGCGAAACTTGCTGAACTCATCAAGGCCGATGTCTTCATCATTCTTACTGCAGTGAAGCGTGTGTCAGTTAACTTTAGAAAACCTAATGAACTAGAGTTTTCGAAGTTATCTGTCAAAGAAGCGAAGTATTATATTGACACTGAAGAATTTGGTAAAGGAAGTATGGAGCCTAAGATTGTGGCTGCTGTTTCTTTTGTCGAAGCGAATAAAAATGGGCAAGCGATCATCGCAAGCCTTGAAGATGCTGCCTTGGCGGTTAAAGGTCAGGCAGGGACGATTATTTATCAATAAAAGGCGACTATTCTCGCCTTTTTTTAAGGAGGAAAATAAGGATGGCATTACACGTATTTAATCACCCACTCATCAAGCATAAACTCACGATGATTCGCGATAAGCATTGTGGGACCAAGCAATTTCGGGAAATCGTAGAAGAAATCTCTGGACTCATGGTCTATGAAATCAGTCGTGATTTTGAACTTAATGAAATCTCCATTGAAACACCGATTTCTGCGACTACAGGGTATCAGTTAAAGAAGGATGTTGTCGTTGTCCCTATTTTAAGAGCAGGTTTAGGGATGGTTGAAGGCATCGCGCATTTGATTCCTTCATTAAAAATCGCTCACATCGGGATGTATCGCGATAAAGAAACGTTACTACCAAAGCTGTATTACGCCAAGTTTCCTGAAAATATTAAAGATGCGAAAGTTTTTATACTAGATCCTCTGCTCGCCACAGGTGGTAGTATTTTAGAAGCGATTCATCAACTTAAAAAACAAGGGGTTCAAGATATCACAGTCGTCTCTCTCATTGGTGTTATGGAAGGTGTAAATAAGATATTACATACCTATCCTGATATGGATATCTACTTAGGAAGTTTAGATGAGAAATTAAATGATCATGCCTATATCATTCCTGGATTAGGGGATGCTGGAGATCGACTTTTTGGAACAAAATAGCAGTTTTTTTACATTTTACGAGGATATAACAACGCATTGATCAATATTTGCTATAATGTCAATAGGTGATACATATGGCAAAAAAACTATTCACAAAGGATACAATTTTAAGAGCAGCATACGAAATGGCGATAGAAGTGGGTATAAACAAAATCACCATGCGTAAACTAGCAGCACGTATCGGTTCATCTGTGATGCCTATCTACGAGCAATTTAGTTCAAAAGAAGAGCTTTTAGATGCAATCAGTGTTTTTGTCGAAAGTTATGAAGATATCGGAAAAGTTTCCATATATGATCGATATAATCATCTGCTTTACTATGGATTGACCCATCCTGATTTTTATCTCAATGTCGTCGCAACTAGTACAAGTTATTCCAATTCACCTGAAACATTGTGTAAAGTATGCTACATCATGCAAAAGCATCCACGTCTGAATTCCTATCAAGACAAAGAATTATTGGTTATTCACTCACGCATTGATGTATTTTTGACAGGTGTTATCTTTGTCTTTAGAAATCACCCACAAAACGTAAGAATCGATCAGTATCCACGTTTAAAGATGGTTTTACAACAAGTCATCGATGGGATAATATTAGGGTATCTCGAAAGTAAAAATCAAAAAGCCGATTAAATTCGGCTTTTTATTTTAAATTACCGTTCTTCAATTCAAAAGACAGAATATGACTGGGGTCAAGATTAATGAGTCCATTAAATGAAAATATTCCTGTCCATGATGAAACCGTAGTTTGATACTCTGCATGAGGATATGTGTATATGGTGATTTGTCCACTATCTTTAGCAAAACTAACAGGGATTTCAAAGACATAATCATGAATCTCATCACTCAATTCAAATACAAGATTTTGACCATTTGGATTGACAAACTCAATTTTCCTTAGAACATGGACATCATCTTGAAAATTATACAAAAAGAAGAAATAGACAACATCATAAGTTCCTTGATGATTAAGGACAAGCCCACGATAACATTGTTCCATAGGATCATACAAATATTGGTTTACAAATTTATTTAAATCATACAATGAAGTGTGATCTTTTAAGTATCTTTCAATATCACTTAAGGAATCATCTCTGTCTACGACAGTCACGGTTTTAGTAATGGTTTGTGATACATTACCCTGAGAATCTTCTGCATAATAGCTCATAATATACTCCCCTTTCGTGTTATAATCCACTTCACCAGTAGAGAATAATTTTATATCATCAAAAGCATCAAAATTGTCATAAAGCGTTAAATAATCTTCAGTATACGGGAATGCAATTTCATGAGTAAAATCGTCAAGGGGTGAAAAAGCGAGCACGGGTGGCGTTTCATCGGTAAGAATCAGTGTAACATCCACGGGTAGACTTTGATTTCCACTTGAATCGATAGCAACAACTTGAATTATCTGTTCACCAATGATCATTTGATTTTGACTTGAAACGATCAGTTGAATATGCTCAACATCATCATAATTATCGCTAAAAATGAATTTATCATAGGGCAAGGAATCAAAACCGGCTTCTAGTGTTAAGGGATCTGTGTCAGCTAACGCTAGATTAGGTGCTTGATTATCTTCAATGATGATGGTGCATGTTAACGTATTACTCTTGTTATGACTTTGATCAGTGACT
>JBBIMC010000189.1:0-3085 GCA_037444605.1 Mycoplasmatota bacterium
CCATCATGGAAACACCAGCGATGGGATATGATCATCCTTGGTTATTTGATGATAAGGTGGGTTATGCAAAGCTCGTGGATCCTTCTGAACAATTAAGTCTTGAACTCACGACCGATTATCCTGCAGTGGTCATCTTCACCCATAACTTAGTTTCACCGAGCACACTGCCTAAGGCGTATGGCGATGGGGTGTATTCATCCTTAACCTTAGAATGTGAATATGAACCCGGGGGGATTCATTTTAAAGACTTCAACTCAGCGATTTTGAGAAAAGAAGATACGTATCAACACTTCATCAACTTCAAGTTCAACATTCACAAACGTCAACGTTGATTTTAGGGTTATTTTGCAATTGGCTCATTAATCTGTTATTCTATATATACATAATCACGCAGAACGTGAACATAAATAACAATGGGGGGGAATAAGAATGTACTATCGACGTCGTAGAGGCGGTATCTTAAACAGATATCGCAGAAAAGTATTGTTTGGATTGATGACGAAGGGAAGTCAAGTTGATTTCATCGAAGCACCTCAAGCACATATTCATGATGATGAGACACTTGATTACTGGGAAGATGCTTTCACGATAAATAAGACAGAATTATCTGCATTATTATTAGTCTATATTCTTTTTAACAATGACGGAAAGATCAACCGAATGGAATACCGACAGATTAAAGGGTTCATGAAAGAAAATATGGAGCACTTAACCGATAAGGTTAGACTCGATTTAGCTGGCTTTATGACAAACGGTTTAAGCGATGAACGTTTCATCGATGTCTTTACACAAAAGAAGTATACTCTACAACTTTTTGATCAAGCGAAAGCCAATATTAAACCATTTTTTCAAAATGATGGGAAAACGCTGTTGATGATTGAAAGATTAAAAGAAAAATTATCACCAGATAATTCAATCTACTAGTTAGAAAATAAGGGGGATATATATGCAACAACGTAGTGAAGATCGTTGGTCGGTTACACCTAAAGGACGCATATGGTTTGGACATCATCATCGACGCAACCTTGTGGGGAAGTTACTCACGACCAAACCAGAAGGATTTCATCCGGATGCGTATCACATCGTTCCGGAAAATGAATCGCTTTCGAGCTGGAATGAGATTTATCAAAAGAATCGTGCGGATTTATCAGGGTTACTCCTTGTCTATCTGTTTTATGGAAATGATGGAAGAGTGACCTGGTCAGAGCATCGACGCATGAAAAAGTACTTAAAGAGCGAAGGAAAGAGAATATCGTCTTCCATGAGAATCACTCTTGCTGGATTCTTAGATCATGGATTTGATGATGATCGATTTATCGAATTATTCCGTCAAAAGGAGTATACACTGCCACTTTTTGATGATGCGATCCACGCAATCAAGGTCTATTTCAATGAAGATGGTAAGTACTTCATGTTAGCTGAACGCTTAAAACAACGAATAAAAACACAATAAAATCGGATGTAAATCATGAAAAGTCTTCAATTTTGAAGATTTTTTATTTTTTAATCATCTCTGATGATTAGTTATGAAAATGTATGAAAATGCATTTTAGGTATTGTGCGACAAATAGTACTGTGCTATAATTGGATCGTAAGGAGGTTATCAGATGAATGCACAATTTAAACGAGGAATTATCGAATTATGCGTCTTATCCGTCCTTGTAGAAAAAGATACGTATGGTTATGAAATCATTTCACAACTATCATCATACATCGATGTGAGTGAAAATACGATTTATCCCATTTTAAGACGACTCACCTCAGAAGGATACTTCGAAACGTATTTACAAGAATCCACAGAGGGAGCACCAAGAAAGTATTATCAAATGACTGAAAAAGGATTTATCTACTATTTATCACTGCGTGAGGAATGGGATGCATTTATCGGTGGTGTCTACCACATCATTAATTTAGGAGGTAAGAAGAGTGAAGACATTTTTAAACGATTTAAGGAACGAATTGATTCATAACAAAGTCAATATGGAAGAAATTGAAGATATCATTAACGATCATCGAGAAATGATCGAAGAAGCCATCAGACAAGGCCTCACTGAAGAACAGATTCCCTTACGTTTTGGTGATCCTAAAACACTCGCGAGAGAACTTGCTGAAAATTCAAAGACAAATGATGCTTCAGAAGAAAGACGTAACGGTGAACAAGAAGATACTGATGAACTAACGTTATGGAAAACTTTAACCCCTGATCAAGACTCACTAAAAATCTTTATCAATACCATTTCAGAAGATTATCGTGTTCAAGCATCGAGTGATGACAAGATTCGCATTTACTACGAAGGTAAAGGTAATATCGAACATTATAGTGCCAGCTGTGAACGTGGCGAATTCAAATTTGAAGCGCCTAAATTCAGAGGTGGACTCATCTTCATGAGAAAAAATGATGATCTAGACTTTGTATTTGAGATTCCTAAAAACGTCCGTATCACCGAAAGCAAATTCGTCAATTTAAGTGGCGATCTAGTCATAAAGAATATTAAAACAGAAAATTTTCAAGTCAACACGACAAGTGGTGACGTTATGATTGAAAGTTGTGAACTAGGACAAACAAAGTGGAACACAGTTAGCGGTGATTTATCAGTGAAAGATGTCACATTAAATGATCTCTCATCTTCACAGGTGAGCGGTGACTTGAACATGGAACATGCCGACATTAAAGGTGATGTTCATATGAATACCGTGAGCGGTGATTTAAATTTCAATGATGTCAAAGCAAACAAAGTGGAATTTAGCTCAGTCAGTGGCGATGTCGATGGTTCAGAATTTTATCCTGAAGTCATTCGTTTCAAATCCGTCAATGGCGATCTATCCATCAGCAATAAAACCAAAACAAGCATCCATTTAGAAAAGGTGTCAACGCTCTCCGGGACAGTAGAAGTCAATTAACGGAGGAAAAGATATGAAATTCACACTCAATAAGCAGAGTTTATCGTGCAAGGCAAATACCACATGGTGTATGTGTCATGAACTCTCAGATTATTGGATGACGCAATTATGGTCATTTGTTAAATAATCGGCTCTTTAAAAAATTAGAGGGTAAATCATCAAATGACCTTTAAAAAATTGGAGG
>JBBIMC010000190.1:0-3068 GCA_037444605.1 Mycoplasmatota bacterium
CAATTAACGATGTGACTGTAGAAAGGATTAAGACTTCGACTAAGAATGAAATTCTTAATTCACTCTTCTTCATCCCGAGAGCTCGATAAACCGCAATTTCATAAATGCGTGATACCATGGATGAATGCATAATGAAGTAAAAACCAATTAAAGCAAATCCGATCACGACCAAGGCGACAATGCTCATGGTCACTCTTACTTCGACCATCGCTTGACGGAAATTTAACGCGATTTGATCCGTTTCAACATATGCGGTTGTATTATCATCATCGAGTGCATCGACAAGGGCATCAGGCTCACTAGTATATACAAAATAATTTTGTGTGACATTAAATCTAACTTCTTCTAAGATTGCATCTGATCCGATCGCGATCATCTCTGTTCCTAAAAATACACCGCTGACGGGATAAGGTAGATCATCAAATGTCTTCGGCCATGGACCCGCTAAGGCAGCACCAGAACTAATAGCATTGTATGCAGCTTGTGAGAGAATGACCTGATCGCCTGATGGAACAGTCCCACTCATCAATGAGACATCTTCAATGGCTAAACTACCTATGAATTGAATGTTCGCGTTGTCGATCAATAGGTTTGCAGGGTTTAGTAAATTGGCAAACTGTCTGGTCGTATAGACGACAGAAATATCACTATCGATGATACCGACCATTTTCGCATCCACACCACCGAGTTGATACTGTTCAATCATCAAATGTTCATAGGACCAAATACCAAACTCAGCACCTTGGCCATCGATGAAATCATCCGCCATGGCTTTAGTGATAATAAACTCATTATGAGCGATAGGTTTTCTACCTAAGATCATCCGCTGATCGACATAATTGATGATGTCATGATTGGCGGTGATACGCGCAAAATACTGATCATCAGCTGTTGGATCGACGATAGCAACCAACACCTCATCTAAGGTATTAATGTAGGATTCACTTGCCTCATCGAGCATTCCCATGACGGTGTCATAAGGAACCCGAAATAAAATACTATCCTGTACCACTACATAATCTTTTTCAAATCGTCGTGATGAATAATCAGGAATGATGGAAGCTGCAGCCATCGCAACAACTACCGCAATCACCGCACCTGATAAGATGAAGCTAAAGAGCATCAACTTCCCTTTTTTGGATGAATAAATGATCTTTTGTAAAGCAAGCATAAAGATTTGTTTTAAGGAAACGATGGTTTTATAGTTTCGATCCACATCTTTATTCGAAAGTTCTTCTGTTCTAAATGAGGTTTCAAGCATCGCTTGTTTGTCTTTTTTGACATAATGCTCATCTTTAATGACTAAATTTGACGATTTATCAAGGAGCTTGACCTTTTCAATTGGTGTATCGACATCAAGATACAACGTCCGATTTTTAACAATTAAGCGGATACTCATCTGCTCAATCAGCGTATCAGAATCTTGGTAAAGATCGATTGCGACATGTTGATCTTCTAACTTGGTTGGATGAAGCAAATCTTTGAGATAGACGACATTATCATCAGCTAATGCATGTTCGTCATTGATAACTTGACCATCTTTAATTTCGATGATTCGATCGCCATAAATGCTTGCTAAATCTTTTTCATGAGTGACTAAGACAACCAGTTTTTCTTTACTGATTTCTTTAATGATGTTCATGATTTCAAGAGTATTCTTAGAATCAAGGTTTCCTGTCGGTTCATCAGCAATAATGACGCGTGGATTTTTCACAAGTGCACGGGCAATGGCGACACGTTGTTGTTGACCACCAGAAAGTTGTGTGGATTTCTTCTTTCTGAAGGGGTACATATTGACCGCATTCAGCATATAATTCACACGATGTTCTATGTCGCCTTCATGCGTAATACCCATCATCTTTAAAACCAGTGCGACGTTATCATAGACGGATAAATGAGGTAATAAGTTGTAATTTTGGAAAATGTAACCGATCGATTCGTTACGAATTTTATCCCATGTTGCTGAATCATAGCCATCAATCATCGTTTGGTCAAATTGGATGGTTCCTGATTGCACTGAATCTAAACCACCGATCACATTGAGCAGTGTCGTCTTCCCTGATCCAGAAGCTCCTAAAAGGACGACCAGTCCTTTATCAGGAAAATCGATGGTCATATCATTTAAAACGT
Source organism: Mycoplasmatota bacterium (assembly GCA_037444605.1). Lineage (GTDB taxonomy): Bacteria > Bacillota_I > Bacilli_A > Acholeplasmatales > Acholeplasmataceae > Peloplasma. The sequence continues at coordinate 2,131 of JBBIMC010000190.1, forward strand.
GAATTTCGTTCTTTTTAAAGCGGAAGAAATATTTATTTAACCCTTTGACTGAAATCATGGCTTATTCCTCCCTTGCTGTCACGATGGACTCGATGACGGATTGCTGGAATACTTTCTTATTGAAGCGCAAGCCTAACCAAGCACCAAATAGATAGAATAATAAAATCAGAGTCACATAATCCATAAATTCCATATATTGAATGATATTATAGATAAAACGTACCCGATTGCCTAATACAATGAATGTGGTTAACATCAAGGATGATGAGATGACTGCGATCGCGATCTGTTCTAAAACGACCAGTTTAGCAAGGGTCGATTTATTGGTACCAATGGACCTAAAGATCGCAAAATCTTTCTTTCTACTCTTCATGATGTTCTTAGAAACGGCATGAACGATGGAATAGAATAAGAGTCCCATTAAGATGAGTAAGACACCGGTAAATAACCCAGTGATAAAGGTCATTGCACCTGCTGCAGGATTAGGTATATTTGCTGGATAAATCGTACGATAAGTCTCATAATCGATGCTATCCACTGTTTTTATCCCGTTGTTAAGTCCTTTAACAGATAAGGAAACGACGACACGATTTTCGATCTTATAGACATATTCAAATTCAGTAAGGAGGTAATTGACCAATTCGTTAGAGACTTCAGTTGACATTCTTGCCCAGTAGTAGGTGTCTGCGGCATAGATATCCACATCTCTAACCGTATAATTTACTTCAATACTTTCCCAGGTGTTAGGTAACCAGATATAACCAAAAAAGTCTATATCAACGGTCTCCTGAAAAACGGTTGTTTCACTATCACCTGTAAGATCGATACGTCGACCTTCAATGCGAACATCATCTTGAGCGTTGTAGGTCTCATCATCATAGGTAATAGAAAATCCCCATTTCGCTTGATTTTCAAGTTCATATTTCATTTGCTGATTG
>JBBIMC010000191.1:0-3056 GCA_037444605.1 Mycoplasmatota bacterium
CGAACTCGTTCAGTTTGCGTTAAAAGGCATTCTAATGACCGTGGTTGTTTTACTCTTTAGTGCGATGATTGATTTAGGGAAGAAAAATATCTATAATATCGGTCTTCTCATTTATGCAATATTAGGTTTTGTTGCTGTCTATTTCTTTAACGTATCCACTGTTCTTATTATTTTGACAGCATTTGTTTTAGGAACCATTCATGCCTATATTCTTTTTAGAAAGAAGGCGAGCGCATGATTGAACTAATCTTAATCTTTTTATATGTAGGTCTATTTACCATCGGTGGTGGTATGGTGGCTATTCCCTTAATCCAGCAACAAGTCGTGGGACGTGGAATGATCACCTTTGATGAATTTATCGCGATGCTAGCCATTGCAGAATCGACACCTGGACCCATTGGAATCAATATCGCAACCTATGTCGGCTTTACGCATCAACATATTTTAGGAGCCGTGGTAGCAACAGCATCCTTCATTCTCCCTTCATTTATTATTGTTTCTGCGTTAGCTGGTTTACTCAAGAAATATCGTTATAGCTTGCTCGTCGTTTACTGGTTTTATTATTTAAAAGCCGTGATCATCGGATTAATCGGGTATGCAGCTGTCAATATTTTGATTCACGCAGTGGTTATCGAGGGATTTCCCGATTTAAGTTTAGATTTTAAAGCGATTGGCATCATTGTTGTCATGGCTATTCTCTATAAGTTCTTTTATAAAAAACCATGGTTGCTTATCATCTTTGGAGCCATCTTAGGTATGATTGTGTATAGTTTGCCCATATGACAAAAAGAAAGGACACCGCGTGTCCTTTTTTAATGCAATTATTTTAATTATAACCAGTCTAGAGGAAGATAGTAGCCATCTATCTCAATCACAAGAAAGACATCTGTCCACTCGGTGCCATTTTCCCAATACCATGAGGTCGAATACACACGCAAATAATCGAGAGAAACCTCATACTCACTTGCGATATCAGCTAAAGTTATAAAATCAAAGTTATCTTGAATATATGGATGACTCTGCACATCGAGATCAGATAGCATAGGCTCAACATTCGTAAGTTCATAATAAGGACCAAAGTTGTCTTGAACGTAATTTTCAATCGTCTCATCAATCGATGGATAGAGTTTGATTTGATTATAGACTTGATAGCGATCTGCGGTTTCACTGACGATAACAAACGCTTTTGATTCATCATCAAAATCGACGAGATAGCCAAAGACATGATCTACATCAATAATATTCGCATAATACGCATTTTCTTTTCCTGTAAAAGCTTGAAGGACATTATTATTGAGTGTGATTTCCTCGACGATTTCACCCTGTAGATCATAGGTTGCTGTTATAGCTGATTGTGCATCAGCAAAATCTCTTTGTATATCCCCATCTAAGATATATGTAACACTCAACAATGCTGAGAGAAGTGCATCATAACTAAATAATTCATGATGTGTCATTCCTTGTAAATCATTATAGGAAAGTTCAATGGTAGGTGAAGAGGTGTCAATACCCACAGATAAGGAGAGATCTTCAGACATTTCAAAACTGAAGATCCTCATGTAATTTGTTAGATCAAACACACCTCCAGAGTTTCCACCGAAATAAAGATCATATGACCCCGATTGGACGAAATCAGGATCTAAATAGCACGAAGGAAAAGCGACATTAAACAGCTCAATATCAACCTTCACATAATGCTCAGAATCAACGAAAACCTCTTCGTAGAGCGATTCAAGGTTTTCCATCATCTCATCAATCGATGCACGACCACCAGACTGATAATAAAGTGATAATTCAATGATGGTCTCATTATTTTCAGTTCCAGAAAGATAATAACCTTCTTGAATCGCTAATGAGACCGCTTCGTGAAAATGTGCTCTTGCTAGATCAAGATCATATCCATACGTATCCTGCAAGTAATCATCATCATGTGAGGATATGAGGATTTCACTTCGATAGGGTACTTGAGATGGATAAAGTGAAAATTGAGAAGAAATCAATCGATTTTCTGGGATATATCCCAATGTTATGTTGTTAGTTAATGATAAACGATCGATGCCATAATAGAGTGCCTGTCGCATGTCATTATACATAAGGATGGGTTCAAGCTCATAATCCATGTTGATACTTACATCTGGATACGTTTCTTGAAATCGATCTCTTCGATCATTGGTACCTAAAGAATTGATGCCTAGACGCCAAACGGTAGGACTTGCTTCTAGCATGTAGGGTGTATTCCATGTTTGTTCACTTAAATGTGCATCAGGAACATAAGCCATATCGAGTTCACCAGCCATGAATGCTTGATAAATGCCTTCTTCATCAGTTTTAAAATTGATATCATCAAAATAGCGATAATAAATCTTATCCAGGCTTATGGTAGAAGCATTAGGGTGATTCTCATTTTTGACAAATAACATGGAATCTTCATAGATCCAAGAGGAAAGTTTAAATAATCCTGCAGAAGGTGTTGTTTCAACGGATGACGCATAATCATCACCATATGTCTGATAAACTTCTTGATGAATCGGGGTGAGCATAGGATCTGAAAATAATCCTAATACGCTAGTCATGTTGACAGGAGATTCAAATTCGATTTCAATGGTCAAATCTGATGTAGTTGATACCTTGATTCCAATATCATCAATGTCTGCTTTACCTTCTCTGAAATTTTCAATATTCTTGATTCCAGAATAACATAATGCAAAAGTGTCATGACAAGTTCCAAGCCAATGATTTTCTAAGGCTTCTTTAATTGTCCATACATAATCTTCAGCGGTAATGGAAGTATCACTAACGGTTAATCCTTCTGGAATATGCCAGTCGAGTTGATCTCTCAATGTGATTTTCCATGCAGAAGATTTTCCATCAGTACTGATGTTATCACCGAGTGCAACCGGATAGGATTCAGCAAGTGAAAGAACATAAGTCAAAATCTCAGCTTCTTCATTATAAACACGTTGATATAGTGTTCCTGAAAGAAGATCATAAAGTGGTGCGGGTTTTCCTGGGACATTGATCCAGGTATTTAAGTTATCCTGTTCATCGGTGTAATA
>JBBIMC010000192.1:0-3043 GCA_037444605.1 Mycoplasmatota bacterium
AACAGATGCTGTGATTCATCATGGTCATGCTGAAGATATTCATAATATCTGGCCTATGCTTTGGGCGAAACTCAATCATGAAGCAATCATGGAGTCAGAGAACAAAGATGAACTCTTCTTTTTCGTTCGCGCCGGTTATTCAGGGACTCAAAAATATGCACCATCACTCTGGGCAGGAGATCAACATGTAGACTTCTCTAAAGAAGATGGTCTGCCTTCTGCCATCGTCTCTGCGTTATCTATGTCTACGATTGGTGTTGGGGTTACCCATTCTGACATCGGAGGGTATACGACGATCCTTCACATGAAACGATCAAAGGAACTCTTCATCCGTTGGGCAGAAATGAACGTGTTTTCTCCTGTGTTCCGTTGTCATGAAGGCAATCAACCGGATAATAATGCACAATTTCATCACGATGAAGAGACACTCTTTCACATGAGACGTTTGAGTCAACTCTTTGTTTTACTAGCCCCTTATACCAATGCATTACTTAAGGAATATCAAGAAAAAGGTTATCCCGTGATTCGCCCATTGTTTTTCCATCATGATGAACCCTGGGCGTATCAAGAATCCTATGCCTTCATGTATGGAATTGATCTCTTATGTTATCCCGTCATAAAAGAACGTTGTTCATCCATGAAAGTGACGCTTCCTGAGGGATCTTGGATTCAACTTGGAACACAGCGCTCTTTCACCCCAGGGATTCATGAAATAGCGACACCCCTTGGATTACCGATCGCGTTTTATCGCCCTGAAAGTGAGTACGCCCATGTCTTTGAATCGGTCGCTTCACTTTTCGCATAATTAAAGTTTTCAAACTCCTTGATTGGTCTAATTCGTTTTATGTTATGATAGACATATGAGCCAAGAAAATATTATTATCGAGACCTACCATGGGGTAGGTGTCATCAAACTTAATCGTCCCAAAGCACTCAACGCATTATCCCTAGACATGCTCTTAGGCATTCAAAACATTTTAAAAAAGTGGCGAGATGATCCCACCATTCTTTTTGTCTATATCACCTCGACGACAGAACGGGCTTTCTGTGCAGGTGGTGATGTCAAATCGGTGGTTGAACACGCGCTCCGAAGAGATTATGAGTACGGTCGAAATTATTTAAAACAAGAATACAAAACAGACTTAATGCTTCATGAGTTTCCCAAACCGGTGATCAGCTTTCTTCATGGGTATGTTCTAGGTGGTGGTGCAGGGCTCGCGATGGCCTCATCGATCAGAATTACCTCAGAAGATGCATACTTTGGCATGCCTGAAGTCCATATTGGATTCTTTCCTGATGTAGGGGCGAGTTACTTTTTAACGCGTATGCCAAAGAATGTCGGTAAATATCTAGGTGTCACTGGGAAATTAATCAACAGTGATGATCTTCTTTATTTAGGTGTCTCCCACTATAAGATTGTTAAAGATCGTTTTGATATTGTCGAAAATTACTTATTCACCCATGAGTGGCAAGAAAATACGTTCGAAACAGAACTACACGCATTATTTCAGAAATATCATGATCCTTCCATAGAGGGATCGGTCATCAAGCCAATGATCCATTTCATCGAAAAGTTTTACGAGAATGAGACCTACAATAAGATCTATTTCGCGTTAGAACATGACGGTTCGAAAGAAGCGCTCGAGCATATGAAGTATATCCACGGATTATGCAATACATCGATTCAGCTTACTCTTGAATTATTGAAGCGTGGGAAAAAGATGTCACTTCGCGAATGCTTCAAAATGGAATATGATTTAGGGTGTAATCTCATCGATTCAACGAATTTCATTGAAGGCGTCAAAGCGGTTCTTATCGAGAAAACAGGAAATCCTGAATGGATTGAAGATGACCGAGTCGTGATCAATAAAAGAGGCATGGAATTGGTTTTTCACAAATGGAAAGGTCCTGAACCTCATCCTTTGGATCGAGACGATGAATAAGGGCAAAACGCCCTTTTTTCTTTGACCATCAATGCTATATTTTCATGAAATCATGTATAATCAAAGTGAAGGAGGAGGTATCCTATGGCAATCAGCTTACGGCAAGTGACGGTCTTTGATTCAACCCTTTTAAACACGTGGAAACATGATCCTTATCTGATTAAGCATGCACTTGAATACAATTACAATACATCACTCGAACAGCAACAAGATGACATCAAGCATGCCCTTTTAGATCCCAATCAAGATTATCGGATCATTCTATCGGATCATACCCCCATCGGTTATGTGAGAATCAACTACATGGATCCAGAGCATAAAGTAGCTTGGCTGCGTTTCGCCTTAGGGGAACAACGAGGCCAAGGATTTTCAAAGATTGCGCTTCAACTCTTCATGCAAGACTTAATCAAAAAAGGCATACACCGCGTTGAAGCTGAAGTCTATCAACATAACCGCGCCTCCATCAAAACATTAGAACGTCTTAATTTCTTTAAAGAAGGAACCAAACGTCAAGCCCATTTCAATGGTGAGAAGTGGATTGATGTTCATGTCTATGGTTGGGTTAAACCATGAGTGATATTCACCTTGAAAAGGTCAATAAAGACAATTATGAAGAAGCGATCAGGTTGACGGAACAAGATGATCGTTACGTTTCTGTTTTATTAAGCTTAGCCTATGCCTATGTTAAGCCATGGGATGAAGCCTTGGATCCCTATGTGGTGATTCTAGAAAAAAACATCATTGGATTTGTCTATGTATCGTATACCCCTCATAGTGAAGATAATTATTGGATTGGTGGCCTTTATATCAAGACTGATTATCAACATCAGGGATATGGTAGACAAACCATCCTTGAGATGATCAATATTATAAAGAAGGAAAACCCTGAATGTGTTAAGGTGAGATTGACGGTAGAGCCAGGAAATCATCGGGCAAAAGCCCTTTATGAGTCGATGGGTTTTATCACTGAAGGCGATCAAAACACTTATGGTGAAATCAGGTATTATTTACCCCTATCCTAGGAGTTTACGTATGGAACCGATTAAATTGATTCGACCCACCATAGAGTATAAAGACCAAATCGAAGCCTATCGAAAGGC
>JBBIMC010000193.1:0-3038 GCA_037444605.1 Mycoplasmatota bacterium
TAGCATGGTTGCTGGAAAGCCCAATAAATACATCACTGTTGCAAGAAAACTTCCCCCGCTATATAAGATGGCATGGAGGATCATGACAACAATCATCATCCCAAGCGCATATTTATTCCACCGAATATAAGCCATCATCATTAAGGGAACAGATAAAGCAACATAGAGGAAGGTTAAGGCAGATTGACTCGCAAAATAGCCGATGACATCAACGATGATCGCTAATAAGGTGAGGATAGATAAATCGATGATCATAAATTTCTTGATTGTCAAATGCATCACTCCTCTATATAATGAGAATGAACAACCTAAAGCGAGGTAACCCATGAGACTTGATGTAAATCCAAGTATGTCCATTCATGAATTATTAAATCCTTTTTCTTTTGATACACCGATTGATCTCTATTTAGCTCCTGGTGTTTATCATGAGAAATTGCGCATTCATCATCACCACTTAAGAATCTTTGGGTCTTTGTTAAGTCCTTCGATTCTTTCATATGGGGATTATGCTTATAAAATGCATGAAGATGGTTTACTCTATAATACATTTCGTAGTTATACTGTCATGGTGTTGGGGCATCATGTTGAGTTTCACCACGTAATCATCGAGAACACATGCGGTCGAGGTGAACGCATTGGACAAGGTGTGGCTTTACACATCTTAGGAAAAGACACCAAGTTCCTTCACTGTGAGATTAAAGCCCATCAGGATACGATCTTTATCGGACCTCTTCCTAAAGATCTCAATGAACGCTATGACCATTTTCTTCCTCTAGAAGAACGCCATGAAATGAACACACATTCGCTTTTTTATCAATGCAACATCGAAGGTGATGTGGATTTCATTTTTGGCAGTGGGACTGCACTTTTTCATGAATGCCATCTTTCTTTCAACGGGAATGGTTATTTAGCTGCTCCATCGACGTATCCAGAATTTACTTATGGATTCATTTTTCTAAAGTGTGAAATCGATAGCAATCATCAGGCAAATGTTTACTTGGGTAGACCCTGGCGAGATTATGGTAAACTCCACTTTATTGACTGTACGCAGCAAGGTCCTATCGAAAAGGTGCGTTTTGATGATTGGGGAAAGACAAACTATTTCTTCTACGAATCTCCATATATCCAATCACCTTATGCACATGAAGTGAGTAAGGAGGAGATGGAGCAATTGAAACGCTATCTTGCCCTTCATTTCAACTGCTCCATGAAATGACTAATAACCAAAATAATGCTTAGCGTTATAGTAACAAATGTCTTGAACGAGCTGACCTAATAATGTTTCATCATAAGGGAATAAGCCTTGTTCGACTTCATCACCGATGATGTGGCAGACGAGTCTGCGGAAATATTCGTGACGAGGGTAAGATAAGTATGATCTCGAATCGGTCAACATTCCGACAAATCGTGATAATAATCCGTTATTAGCGAGAGCTTTCATCTGTTTGGTCATACCATCAATGGTATCTAAGAACCACCATGCAGAACCAAATTGAATCTTACCTGGAATGCCTCCACCTTGAAACGCACCCATAATCGTAATCGCGACTTCAAAATCACGAGGATTTAAAGTGTAAAGAATGGTTTTGGGAAGCTCATTAGTTTTATCGAGTTCATTGAGCAACTGAGCAAGTGGTTGAGCGATGAGTTGATCATTAATGGCATCAAACCCTGTATCGGGTCCTAAGGACTCTAAATGACGAGTTGACACATTTCTTAAGGCACCGATATGATATTGTTGAACCCAATCTCGTTTATGATATTCCTTGCCAAAGAAAACCAAGAGGTTTCCACGATATTGTGCAACTTCTTTTTTTGATAAGAGCTCACCCTGACGTCTTTTTTGGTAAATCCGATTGACGTCATCTTCTGAGGCTGGTTCATAGACCAAGACATCTAGGCCATGATCCGATAAACGTGATCCATGATGATGAAAATAGTCGATACGTTCTATGAGTGCATGCTTTAAATCATTTAAGGTATGTAAGTCATAACCTACGACAATTTCTAGTTTATCAATCCAGTCATTAAACCATGATAAATCGATGTTTACCGCCTTATCAGGACGAAATGCTGGTTTCACGATCGTTTTGAATGAGTTATCATGTTGAAGTTTCTCATGCCATTCAAGGGTATCGGTTGGGTCATCAGTTGTACAAATGAGTTCAACACGACTCGATTCAATCAATTTTCTTACCGAGAGTTTCGCTAAGGAATCATTGATTTCCTGGTAGATCCCTTCTGCAGTTTTTGGACTGAGGAGCGTATCGATACCAAAGAAACGTTTTAATTCAAGATGAGTCCAGTGATATAATGGATTTCCTAGCAAATGAGGAATGACTTCAGCCCACTTCTTAAATTTTTCTTGATCAGGTTGATCACCTGTAATATAATCTTCTGAAATGCCATGAGCTCGCATTAAGCGCCATTTGTAATGATCACCTGAGAGCCATGCATCGGTAATATTGCGGAATGATTTATCTAAATAGATTTCTTTAGGATCTAAATGACAGTGATAATCAATAATAGGAAGATCTTTTGCATACCGATGATATAGTATTTTTGCAATCTCATTTTGCAATAAAAAATCATCATGAATAAACGATTTCATGAGTATCTCCTTTCGAGTGTCTATTATTTCGGACACCGTCTATCACTAATTTAATTCTATCACGTTTTTTTGGGCTTGTCAATATGAAAATAAGAGCGCTTACATAAGAATACTTATGTATAGATTAAAAAAGAGACAATTCTTAATTTTTTATGAAGAATCGTCTCGATTTTTCTTATCTATTATCGTAAACTTCAATCTTTTGTTTTAGTCAATCGTCTACAAATATAAACAAAAAGGGACCATCGTGGATGATCCCTTGTGTGATTAATGTTTTCTTTTCTTGATGATACCGACAACACTTGATGAAACCACAAGAATACCGATAATGACAATCGCCACGATGGCTGATGTACCTAGGCCTTCATCTTCACTGTAACCCTTGTTCGCTAATATTTCTTGCCATGCGGTATCCATCGCCGTCTTT
>JBBIMC010000194.1:0-3027 GCA_037444605.1 Mycoplasmatota bacterium
AAGACGAGTTCGATTTTGGCTCCAGCTCCCAAACAGACACGTTTTGCGGCTTCGGTGGTGAGTTCTTCAACAAGACCAATCGCAGCCATCTTTAAACCACCTGCAGCAGATGAACACGCAATGACTTTTTCAAAGCTAAGTGTTTTCCCTAAGTTTGCAAATAGTTGGTCGAGAGCTTTTTCATAACCGATGGTGATGTCTGTTTCTACGGTTGTCATGGCTTTAGAGGTCCCGATAATGTCCTCATTTTCAAGATCAACCGCCGTTAATTTGGTGTAGGTAGATCCAAAATCAACCAATAGGAAATAACTCATTCAAGGTCTCCTAAATCAGACTTAATGGTATCTAAAACCATATCGATCGTGGTTCCAGGGGGATAAACACGATCAAATCCCATATCTTTAAATCGCTTTTCAACATCTTTAAAATCTTGCTTACCCACGACGATATTTCCACCGACATAAAGTAAAACATCCTTCAGGCCAGCTTCGTTACATTTATCGCGCATTCCGCGACAATCTAGTTCGCCATGACCATAAAGGGATGAGACCATAATTAAACGAGCCGATGTTTCAATCGCTGCATTGATGAAATCTTCTTGTGAGGATAGCACACCAACATTGACAACATTGTAGCCTTCTTTGGTGAGAGTATACTCAATGATTCGATTTCCTACAGCATGAACATCAGCTCCGATAACGCCAATAACGATTGATTTCATGTTTCCTCCAGCACTGCGTTATTCATCAAAAAATAAAACGCTTTCATCTCTTGTATTTTAATACAAAACGGTCAAAAAGACAACAGGTTAAGACGATTTGCGTTTAACTTTTTTTCGTGTATAATGGGAATGGGTGAAGACAATGCGAAACATATCCAAAGAAGTGATTACGAAAGCCATAAAAACCTTAGCGATGGACGCCAATTATGACATTGGTCCATCGTTTATTGATAAACTTCGTGAAGCATTAAAAAAAGAGAAATCTGAAATTGGTAAAAACGTGATTGAGCAGATCATTGAAAACGATGAAATCGCTAAAGAAAACAGAGAACCTATGTGCCAAGATACCGGTATGGTTGTCGTTTTTGTCGAGTTAGGGTATGATGTTCATCTCGAAGGTGATCTCTATGACGCAATCAATGAAGGTGTTAGACAAGCCTATAACGAAGGTTTCTTAAGAAAAAGTGTGGCTAAACATCCCATCACACGCGGGAATACCAATGATAATACGCCAGCGATTATCCATGTTAAGCTCGTTCCCGGAGATAATATTAAATTTACACTCGCCCCCAAAGGTGGTGGCAGTGAAAATATGAGTTTGGTTAAAATGCTTATTCCTTCAGATGGTGTTGAAGGCATTAAAAAACTTGTACTTCATACAATCTTTTATGCTGGAGGGAAACCTTGTCCACCGCTTGTTGTCGGAATCGGACTGGGGGGGAATCTAGAAAAATCTGCTGAGATTGCGAAAGAAGCCATCATGCGTGATCTCGATGACATCAATCCAGATCCCGTTCTTGCTAAACTTGAGAAAGAATTACTGGATGAGATTAACACTTTGGGTGTCGGACCCATGGGATTTGGTGGCAGTACCACAGCGTTAGCGGTAAAAATCAACGCTTACCCTTGTCATATCGCCTCACTTCCTGTAGCAATCAATCTACAATGTCACGCCTCACGACATAAATCTCTAGTGATCTAGGTGAAAAACATGAAATTGACAACACCCATTACAGAAAAAGATATTATGAATATGCATGCCGGTGATATTGTATATTTCTCTGGTGTGATTTATACCGGTCGTGATGCAGCCCACAAACGTTTAGTTGAATCCTTAAATAAAGAAGGAAGACTTCCTCATGATTTTCGTGGTCAAGTCATTTACTATGTTGGACCTGCTCCAGCAAAACCTGGTCGACCGATTGGTTCATGTGGACCTACATCCGCATATCGTATGGATGCATATTCGACTGAGTTAATGAAACAAGGGTTAAAAGTCATGATTGGTAAAGGAGATCGGAGCGATGACTTTATCAAAGACATGATCCAAGAAAAAGGGGTCTACTTACAAGCAGTGGGTGGAGCTGGTGCTCTTTTAGCACGAAAAGTCCTTTCATCAGAGATTGTTCTCTATGAAGATCTCGGCGCAGAAGCCATCTATCGTCTTGAGGTGAAAGATTTTCCAGCCATTGTGACCTATGATATTTACGGTGGCAATCTTATTTTGGATGAAGTGAAGAAGTATCAAACCATACCACTTAAGGAATAGTCAAGACTACTCCTTTTTTGTTTGAAAAAATCGCGGTATAATAGAGTCAGTAATGTGGATGAGGTGAAATTATGCAATATGAAAAACTAGCGCATGAAGTCTTTAACTGGGTTGATCAGAAAATTAAGAAACATGGACCAAGACTTGCTGGGGATGAAGCTTCTAGAAATGCGGCTGATGACATCTATAATGATATGGAAAAATTTGCAGATCACGTCGGGAAAGATGATTTTTATATTCATCAAGGTGCATTCTTAGGTTGGATCCGTATTTTGGTCATCGCTTATTTTGCTGCCACACTTTTCTTGTGGTTAAATCGACCACTCATCTCCATTGTTCTCACCCTATCGGCCATACTTATCCTTGTTCTACAATTCTTTTTATATCTTCCATTGCTGGATAAATTTTATCCTAAACGGTTGAGTCGAAATGTCTATGGGGTCATTGAACCCAAAGAAGAAGTTAAGAAGCAAGTCATTTTAAGTGGTCATCACGATTCAGCACATGTCTTCAATTTTTTCATTCATCAGCCAAAACTATATAATCTACGCACGACAGGTTCTATTGGTATTGTCATCCTCCTTTTGGTTTTGAGCATTATTCAGCTTATATTCCCTTCTGTAACATTACTACAGATTATTCTTCCTATCCTTGCTTCTATCGGATTTTCATTGGTTGGACAAATGTGGTTCTTTTCCTCGAAAAAGGTTTCACCAGGCGCTGGAGATAACTTAGTTGCTAGTGGATTATCCGTGAC
>JBBIMC010000195.1:0-3000 GCA_037444605.1 Mycoplasmatota bacterium
TCTTGGTTTCTTCAATGATCCATTTTAAGACATCATAGGGCGGCTCTTTTCCTTCAATCCCTGTGAAATAACGGCTATAGGGATTTAACTCTGAACGATAAAAGGCATCATTGGTTGTTCTTACTTGAAAAAGAATGGCAGTCATATGATATAGAACGGCTGTATCGAGCATACGAATGACTTTCTGTTCATATGACTTAATATCTTCAGTGGTGGGTAAATCGATATTGACGACATTCGATACCCAAAAGGCACGAAACGGTTTTTGATGATAGAGGGTAGGAATTTCGACGGGTTGTTCGGTTCCAAAATGATGAATGATATGTCCATCAGGATGATAAATTGGCATCATTAATTCTCCTTGTAGTAGGCAAGATAGGGGGCGTGGGCAATGACGAGTTCATCAAATGCCTTTTGAGCAGAAACAATGGAATGGGTCATCGGATGCATTTGTAAAGCAAGCTTAGCTTTTGCTAGATTCTTTTCATAAATCGCATCCACCAGTAATTCTTCATAGGCTTTCACCTGTTGGATCAGACCCCTGATTTGTACGGGGAGTTCACCAATATGGACAGGAATAGGGCCATCTTTCGTAATACGGCAGGTGATCTCGATGGCACAACCATCAGGTAAGTCTTTGATATGACCATTGTTCACGGTATTCACGACTTGATAATCACGCTTGTCATTATGAATCGAAGAGATGACACTGCAGGCGACATCAGAATAATACGCACCACCCCGTTTTTCAAGTTCAGCTGGTTTTTCTTTTAGATTAGGATCCTTGTATTGTTCAAAGAGACGTTCTTCAATGGCTTTCACGAGTTCAGCACGTGTCTCATGTTTTTCATAGGAATCCATAAACTTCTTAAACATTTCTTCATAGAAGTAATAATATTTCAAATACGGAGATGGATAACAGTTCAGTTGTTGCATGAACTCATAACTCCAGGCGAGTGGATCAATGTTATTCATCGTCATTTGTTTTTCTTTAATTTTATCAATGATTTCAGGGAGTCGATCTTTCTTGTTGTGGAAAACATTTAGCACGAAGGAAAGATGGTTTAAGCCTGCAAAAATAGGGACGAGTTTGTCTGCTTTAACATTTAACACATCGGCAAAATGCATCGTCATATTGATGGGAACATTGCAAACCCCAATATAGCGATCAAATTCAGCGTAACGGAACACTGCTTCAGAGACGACACCGGCTGGATTCGTGAAATTAATCAACCAGGCATGTTCACAAAGTTCTTTCATGTCCTTGATGATATCAAAGATGATGGGAACCGTACGAAGGGCTTTAAAGACACCACCAGCACCATTGGTTTCTTGACCAAGCATGCCGTATTTCGCTGGAATTCTTTCATCCTTAATTCTCGCATCAAGCTGACCCACACGAAACTGTGTCGTGACAAAATCAGCATTAGGAAGTGCTTCTCTGCGATTAAGTGTCAAATGGATATCGATAGGTAGATTCGCTTTTTCAACCATGCGTCGTGCAAGATTTCCAACGATCTCTAATTTTTCTTTCCCTGCTTCGACATCGACAAGCCAGATTTCTGCAATCGGCAGTTCTTCATATCGCTTAATGAATCCTTCAATCAGTTCAGGTGTGTAGGATGAACCACCACCGATGGTGACAATTTTTAAACCTTGTTTCATCATAATGCGCCACTCTCCTTGAGATTGTTTTCAATCGTCTTGGTTTGTTCGATTTTAAGATGATCAAGTGCACGAAGATATGCACCTACCATCGGAGAATACTTAGGAGTAATCAAATACGCTTTAGGGACTTCGGTCTGCAAGATCGCAAGCATCTGATCTTTAAATCGTTGATTGCCATCTTTGAAGACCCGTCCTCCGATAACCACAGGAAAAGCCTCATTTTCAGCATGAATTTGCTTGATGACTCCCGCAGTCTGATGACCTAAATAAGTCGCTATTTTATCTAATATTTCTTGACATACCTCATCATGTTGATCAGCTAAGTCAAAGACTAAACCTGTAATCATCCCGAGTTGTTCTCGAGATAACACATTTTTGGGGTAGAGTAACGGCACCATGGTTTCCATGGAATCAAGGTGAAAAAGTTTGGGAATCTCTTCACTCAATCGCGTGGGTTTATAGCTCATTTCATCATCACGAAAGGCGAAGTGTAACGCTTCTCTTGCGATATCTAGACCACCTCCATAGATGCCTAGAATAAACCCAAGACTTCTCAAGATTGCTGATTGTCCATTCTTATGAATCGCTGCCGCATTGGTCCCTGTTCCAGAGATACAAACAGCTCCATGAGGCTCTTTTAAACCACTTCTTAAAATCAACCATGCATCGTTTTCAATCGTGAAAGGCACATGTCCTAGAAGATGCTTTGTTGCACGGGTTAATTTATCAAAATCATCGATGGTATCTGCACCTGTTAATCCCAAGTGGGCATAGGAAAGATCTTCTTTTGTGATACTTAAAGCCGCTAAAGCTTCATCTAATAACATGTTGATGACTTCTTCATACGTATGAATCCCTAAGGATTGATGAGAACATCCGGGACCAATCGTACGATAAAGGATATGACCCTCAAGGTCAAAGATCCCGAGATCCGTTTTTGTTCCTCCACCATCGATGGCTAAAATCATGATATAACCTCTTCTTTATGATAATACGTCACTTGACCTAAAATCGCTTTTCGTTTCGCGCCGGTAGCACTAAGTAAATTGCTTGGGTGATGATGAAGGGTTTCGTGTCCTAAAATCAAGAATGCTAACGCTTCTTTTGCATCTGCATGACCACCGATTGCTTCTATCGGTAAGAAGGTCACTTCAGGTAGTTTCTTTTTTAATTCTCCGATTATAAACTGATTATGCATCCCACCGCCAGAGATGATGACTTCATCAACGCTGTACTTAGGGAGGATGAATCCTTTGAATTGAAAGACGATTGAGTTGACCGTAAACATTGATAACGTATGGATAAGATCCTCAGGCTTTTCGTTTTTATATT
>JBBIMC010000196.1:0-2735 GCA_037444605.1 Mycoplasmatota bacterium
ATGATGAGACTTGATGGTTTGTGCGGTTTTCGTTCCTGATTCGATGACATCGGTATAGAGTGTGCCTTGGGCGAGATATTCGACATGTCCGATCTTTTTGACCTCATCTTCAAAGACTCGAATAAATTCTTCACCGATAATTTTTCGTTTCTTTTCAGGATCAGCAATTCCTTTCAGCTTGTTCAAAAAGCGAGCTTTCGCATCGACAGTGATCAAATTCATCGAAAAGCGGGTTTCAAAGGTCTCCTTAACTTGCTCAGCTTCATCTTTTCTTAAAAGACCATGATCGACAAAAATCGGTGTAAACTGTTTCCCTAAGATATGGTTGAGAAGTGCTGCAACCACCGAGGAATCCACCCCTCCTGATAACGCACAGATCACATGACCATCCTTGACCAATGCTTTAATTTCTTTCGTCTTTTCTTCAATAAAATGAGGCATCGTCCACGTTTTACTCGCGTGACAAATGTTTGTGATAAAACGATCGATGATCTCAAGTCCATGTTCCGTATGACGCACTTCAGGATGAAACTGGATCCCATAGATCTTTTTCTCTTCATGCATCATCATCGCGTAAGGCGTTGTTTTTGATGAAGCGATGCCACTAAATCCTTCAGGGAGTTTCGTGACCTGATCGCCATGACTCATCCAGACATTGAGTGAATTTGGTAAGTCCTTGGTTAATGGATTCGCTTGACTGATCTGCATAGGAGTTAACCCGTATTCTTTCTTATCATGCGCTGTGACTTGTCCCCCTAAATGATGGGCTAAGAGTTGCATGCCATAACAGATTCCCAAAATAGGTAACTTCGCATTCAAAACCAAAGAGGGTAGTGTGGGTGCATCTTTCTGATAGACAGAATTCGGACCCCCTGATAAAACGATCCCTTTCGCATCGATCAAATGCTTTTCGTTGACTTCTTCAGGATGGACAAGTTCAGAAAAGACCCCCAAATCGCGGATCCGTCTGACGATGAGTTGATTATATTGACTACCAAAATCTAAAACGAGTATTTTATCATTCATGATAATTGGGTGACTCCTGGATATTATCGACATCATGAGGATGTGATTCTTTGAGTCCTGCATTCGAGATTTTGACGAACTTCGCATGTTCTTTTAAGTCACCAATCGTTTCACATCCACAATATCCCATCCCTGAACGTAAACCACCCATCATCTGATGAAGGACATCTTTGATTTCACCCTTGTAGGGAACGGTCGCTTCAATGCCCTCGGGGACTAATTTCTTTAATTCTTTGACGCCGCCTTGAAAATAACGGTCAGAAGATCCTTTTTTCATCGCAGAAAGGGATCCCATGCCGATATAACTTTTCACTTCTTTACCATCAACCACGAAAACATCCCCTGGTGTTTCCTTCGTTCCAGCGAGTAAACCTCCGAGCATCACACAGTCAGCACCAGCCGCTAAGGCTTTGGTGATGTCACCGGATAATTTAATCCCACCATCCGCGATGACACCAATCTCATATTGACGGGTCACTTGATAGACATCATTAATTGCCGTCAGTTGGGGGACACCCACACCTGCGACCACACGTGTGGTACAGATCGATCCAGGACCAACCCCGACTTTAATCGCGGATGCTCCAGCATAGATTAAATCGATCGCGGCTTGGGCTGTGACGACATTACCCCCAATAATATCAAGATTAGGGAATAAGGTATGAATTTGCTTGATCGTCTCAATGACGCCTTTAGAATGACCATGGGCACTATCAACGGCGATAATATCAACGCCAGCCTCATAGAGTTTATTGACGCGTTCATAAGTATCTTTACCGACACCAACAGCGGCACCGACTCTTAAGTGACCCTCTTGGTCAACACACGCATCCTTATCTTCTGGATTGATCACAGCTCGTTTCACGTTTTTGACCATCTCTGCTTGATCCTCAATCGATAAGTTCTTATGCAGAATGCCCAAACCACCGAGCTTCGCTAAAGCAATCGCCATCGCTTCTTCCGTCACTGTATCCATCGCCGCCGAAAGCACTGGAATATTGAGCTTGATCTTCTTGGTGAGCTGTGTCTTTAAAATGGTATCGATCGGTACGACTTTTGAGAAACTTGGGACTAACAATAAATCATCAAAGGTATACCCTTCTTTAATTACTTTTCCGTTTAACATAGACCTTACCCCTTTACGTTTGTTATAGTTTATCAATAGATTCTTAAAACTTCAAGACTTGGAAAGTAAAAAACATAGCTATGCTATGCTTTTTGACGTTTGTTGTATATATGAACAGGTAAATACACGAGATGAAAGAGTATAAAGATGGAAATCACGAAGCCGATCACCCAGAAGGACCCTAAAAATGAATACATCGGTGCGACTTCAAGAGGCACTTCTCTTAAGAATAAATGATTGGTATCTAAAAGATAATTTAAGGGATACATCACACACGCATAGATGAATAAAGCCAGTGATGATTTTAAGAGATCACGATAGGTGAATGCGTATTTCTTAACGAAAAGTAGATAGAGATTGGCTGTTAAAAATAACCCATGATTCCCAAAGTAATGGATGTAGCGAAAATGGGGGAATGTGTAATTTAAATCCGCGATAAGTAGAGATAGGAGTGCACCACTGATCGCCCAAGGAAAGATGAGACGAAAGACTTTTTCGTTTCCTGTCCAAAGGACATAGGATGTCACATACATCGATAGGGCACAGACCCCTAAAGGTAAGAGGGTTAAGTCAGGGGTTCCTC
>JBBIMC010000196.1:2768-2997 GCA_037444605.1 Mycoplasmatota bacterium
CAAGGGTGAGCATCAATAATGCAGTACCTCGTCTTAAGTAAAGGTCAAGTTTTTTATTGATCTTATGACGATAGAGGATCATGACTGTATTGAGAACAATAAAAAACAGGATGGCTAAGCCATGGGCAAGTCCAAACCAGGTAAATCCTTGATAAGCTTCACTAAACATATATGTCCCTCGCTTCACACTTCTTATTATAAAAGAAAACTGCATGAACGCATCATGCAG
>JBBIMC010000197.1:0-674 GCA_037444605.1 Mycoplasmatota bacterium
ATGGTCAGTATTTTATTGAGTCCCTTTGTTCCTGTATTACAGTCATATAATTTAATTTTGATCACCTTGTATTTCTTGATTGCTGGTCTTGGGGTGGCAATGGTCTCCTTTAAAACAAAAAAAGTTGGTTTGAAGACGTATCTCAGTGGCTCTTTCGGTATGGCACCTGGTATCATGTTAATTTTACTGGCGACAGGGGTCAAACAGATTATTGTTGCCAGCAATGTATTAGATACGATTTTGTATCGATTATCGACATCGCTTGAAGGATCGCAAGATGGTACGATTGTTGTCGGTGCGTATAGTTTTGTCTTGATCGCAAATTTCTTTATTGGAAGTGGAAGTGCAAAAGCCTTTTTAATCATGCCGATTCTTAATCCGCTTTTAGATTTAGCTCAGATTTCAAGACAGCTCGGTGTCCTTGCCTTTCAATTAGGGGATGGCTTTTCCAATATGTTTTATCCTACAAATGCTGTGCTTTTAGTCTCGTTGGGGTTAGCAGAGATGAGTTATACGAAGTGGTTTAAATGGACAGTACTTTTGCAAGTCTTTATCATATTGATCTCAGTAGGGTTATTGTTGATAGGACTTGGGGTAGGTTACTGATGAAAACATACCCATTAACTTTAGAAGAGAGTCAAAAGCGAATTATCCATTTGCTGGATGAATCGAAT
>JBBIMC010000197.1:684-2738 GCA_037444605.1 Mycoplasmatota bacterium
CAGATACCCATCATCACAAATCTTCAAATCTTCAAATTCATCATTCCTGCGAAACAAAATAAACAAACAACACTCGTTTTCACCTCAGGCCTTCATGGGATTGAAGGTTATGTGGGACATATGATGCTTGAAACATTTATCACCCTAAAATTGCCACAACTACATAACACAGAAGTCATCATCTATCATCCCATAAATCCTTTTGGCATGGCTTATTACAGACGAGTGAATGAAGAAAATGTTGATCTAAACCGCAATTTTTCAACCAATCATTTCACTTCATCAAATGAAGACTACCTAAAAGCGTTACGCTTCTTTAAAACTAAACCATATTCGATTCCTTTTTTCGCAAATATTCGGTTTTTAATGAATGTGATCGGGGCACTGATGACCACAGGGGTTCACTCGTTTAAACGAGCCACATTACTTGGCCAACATGTCCTTGAAGAAGGCATATATTATCAAGGTAATCAATATCAAAAAAGTACAGAGTATATGATGAATGAGATCAAAACGCTTATCTCAGAACCTATACCTTTAATTTGGATTGATCTTCACACCGGATATGGACCCAAAGATGAAATGAGTATGGTGAATTCGACCCAGGAAAAAATGGCAATCGATCAGTGCAAGACATTATTCGAATATCCACGTGTTACAACCCTTGGTCAAGACGATTTTTATCAGATCGATGGCGATATGATCGAATATATCTATGATAAAAAGCCAGAAAATAAAGACGTGTTTGCGACATGTTTTGAGTTTGGTACTAAAAAAGAAGGGTTATGGCAACAGATCCAAAGTCTTAAAGCATTGATGTTTGAAAATGCGAGTTATCATAAACCCATGACACGTCGCTTTAAAATCTATGCGAAAGATCTCATGCTCGCTCAATTTAGACCCAAAGATGAGCTATGGCTTGAAAAAGCGATCAAAGATTTCATTCGGGCATATGATGGAATTGCCAATCATAAACAGATAAAATAAACATAGTATCAATAAAGGCCAAGGCCTTTTTTGATTTATTGTTACCGAAAGAAGCATTGAGTGTTACAATAAAAAGTGTGAATATCTTTTAATGAGGTGAACTATGAAAACGATCGTTCAAATGAAATATGCCTTAGATCACAAGTTAACCACCAGTTTAGAACTCATCGAAGAAGCCATTAAGGATCATGAACAATGGCTTGATAAGAATGCCATCGCATTGATCAGTCCAAATGTGAAAGATAGGGCAATCATGCTTGATGAGGAAAGACAAAAAGGACAACTTAGAGGTCCCCTTCATGGGATTCCAATCGTGATCAAAGACAACATCCTTTATCAGGATGGGACACCCACCACTGCGAATGCTTTTTCACTTCATGATTTCTATCCTCCCTACCAGGCAAAAATCGTGGATCAACTCATTCAACAGGGAGCAATCATTTTAGGTAAAGCGAATTTATCAGAGTTTGCCTATTTTATGAGTTATGATCACATGCCTTCTGGGTACGGTTCTATGTATGGTCAGGTCAAACATCCCTTTGATGAAAAAGTGGATCCCTATGGATCATCCACGGGAAGTGCTGTCGCTGTCAAACTTGATATTGTTCCTGCGGCGATAGGTTCGGAAACCAATGGATCACTCATGGCTCCTGCCTATCAATGTCAAATCGTAGCCATGAAACCGACCTTTGGTCTGGTATCACAACACGGAATCATTCCGATTTCACCTACCCAAGACACAGCAGGTCCCATGGCACACACGGTTGAGGATTGTGCGATGTTAATGGATGCTTTGGTAGATCCTCTTAAAAAAGATGAATTCCAGATTAGGGGTTCGTTTCTTAAAGAGATTCAATCCCCAAGAACTTATCGTGTTGGATTCGTTTATCCAACAAATCATACGTATGATGACATAGAGAAGAGTATATTAGAAAAAGCAGAAGTTGCATTGCGTCAACATGATATCGATGTTGAGCATGTGAGTGTTGAGATTCCTAATTTGGATAATGATCCCACATTATTAATTGAGTTTAAGTATGCGATGAATGCTTTTTTACGCGATGTCA
>JBBIMC010000197.1:2781-2993 GCA_037444605.1 Mycoplasmatota bacterium
TCAATGATGACCACCATGAACGCTGCTTGCGTTATGGACAAAGTATCCTTACAGCGAGCAACAAAACCAGTGGCGATTTAAATGATCCATTCTATCAACAAACACGAAAAGAACTTATTCAAAAAGCTTCACTTTTCGAAATGATCATGAAAGAAAAAAACTTAACCGCTCTTGTCACTCCCTTCTGGCTAGCATTTGCTCCCATTTATGGG
>JBBIMC010000198.1:0-1626 GCA_037444605.1 Mycoplasmatota bacterium
CTTTTTCTTTATAAGCCGTCACACGTGCCTGATTCGTTCCCCCCAAAGCGAGATGAGTCTCTCTTTTTTTGTGTTCGCTTACCATTTGACCTTTGATCCGTGAGGTACGTCTTGTTGTTTTAAGATCAATTTTTTCAGCACTAAGTTCAATGGTTGCTTGATCCTGACTCACTGTCACAAGTCCAACACCTAAGCGTTTGAGTAAATCTAAGAAGTTTGGATTCAGTTTATGATGGGATGTATATATTCTTTTAGGGACAGCGATATAGACGAAATCAGCGACTTTTTGTCGTTCGACGGCTTGATAAATAAGTTTAAGTGAAATCGCAAGTTTAAGTTCAACCACAAGACTTTCATCACCAAGTAGTCCAAAAACGTCCGCGGCTCCCACTTCACCGTGAACATCATATCCTAAAGATAAGAAAAGATTTCGAACAGGCTTAAATAAGTCTGTTTCTTTCATCATGGGTAGAGCTCAAGCATCGCTAAAACGCTAGGTTCTCGTTTCTTGGATGACCAATTAATCGAGGTTTGATGACGCACAGAGCCACCTTTATGTTCAATAAGACGCTTCATTTGCTTGAGTGTTTGTGATCCACCTAGCCAGGTGAAGGGAAAATAATGAGTGACAAAAAGATCAATGGTCTTCCCCGTGAAATCCGTTTGTTCAATATAGGCTTGCATCACTTTCGCCGCTTGAAAACCATGGACTGGGGAAGCTAAAACAAGCGTGTCAAACGCACCAATCTCAGGAGCTTCGATCAAGACAGGTTTTAAGATTTTGGGGTCGTAGGACTCGGGAATGATCTCATGCAAAGGACATGATAGTTTTTCTTGAAGTCGTTGTGCGATTTTACGGGTTTCTCCCGTCTTTGAATAAAGAACGATACCAATCATAAGTTTCACCTCAATTATGCATTCATATTTATACGTTTGATCCATTTTTGGATTTCAACAATACCTACAGGTACTAAAACAATCACAATGATAATGATCCATTCCAAGAGATTTGGAAATACAAGTCCAAATAGATTTCTCGTGAATGGTAAGAAAATCACAACAAGTTGCAAACTCATTGATAATGTAAATGCACCGATCATAAACGGATTCACTTGCATGGTGAACATCGACTCTGTTTCACTTCTCACGTTAAATGAATGGACGAGTTGTGACATAGCAAGAACCATGAAGGTAATCGTTTGAGCGTGAATTTCTTGAGAGGTTGCAGATGATAAAAACCAACCCAAGATATAACTTGAAAATGCTAAGATCCCAAGCATGATGCCACGTTTGACGATTCTTGAACCAAAACCATCCGCAAAAATCGACTTTTTAGTATCACGTTGTTTTTCATCCATGATGTTCTTTTCTTTGGGTTCAAGCCCTAAAGCAATCGCCATAATCGAATCTGTCACTAGATTAATCCAAAGGATTTGAACAGCGGTTAAGGTTGTAACACGTGTGCTAAAGATAAGAATACCAATCGTTGTTCCAAGGAAAATCGTGAGAATTTCACCAATATTACATGAAAGTAAATAAAGGATTGCTTTTTTAATGTTAGCAAAAATGGCTCTACCTTCAGATACGGCATTGACAATGGTAGCGAAGTTATCATCGGTTAAGATC
>JBBIMC010000198.1:1649-2961 GCA_037444605.1 Mycoplasmatota bacterium
CAACTTCAGTTCCTGTGATACCCATCGCAATTCCGATGTCTGCTTTTTTTAGAGATGGTGCATCATTGACACCATCGCCTGTCATCGCAACGACTTCACCCTTCTTTTTCCATGCATCCACAATTCGCACTTTATTTTCAGGGGATACTCTCGCATAGACTCTAATCTTTTCAAGATTTGCAAAGAACGTTTCATCATCCATCTGGTCTAAATCATACCCAGTAATCGCAAGTTCATCTTTATGTAAGATCCCAAGTTCATTGGCAATCGCCACTGCAGTTGCTTTATGATCACCCGTAATCATGATGGTCTTAATCCCTGCGTTATTACAAAGCGCAATACTATCTTTGACTTCTGGTCGTGCGGGGTCCATCATACCAACAAGACCTAATAGAGTGACCTCCTTTTCCAAATCATCAAAACTTAATGACTTAAGTTGATCCTTTGTGTCAATCACTTTATATGCAACTGCTAAAACACGCAAAGCATTTTCTGCCATGTCACGATTGGCATCTTCATAGAGAGAAAGATCATCAATGGACATCTGATCAATGGCTTTTGTGCGACCAAAAATGACATCTGGAGCACCTTTGATGACAGCAATCGTCTTTCCATCAAGATGATGCACTGTCGTCATCATCTTTCTTTCGGAATCAAAAGGTAGTTCATGTTGTCTTGGATTTGTTCTATGAATCTCTAAAGGTGCATGATTCAATGTGATCGCAAGGTCAATTAACGCAATTTCTGTTGGATCACCTATTTTGATAAGGGTATTTTCCTCTTTGTTTAATTTTGTGTCATTGCATAGCACACCATACGTGGCTAAACGATTTAAATGTGGATTATCTTCAATATCTTCATCAATCTCTATCCAATGGCCATTGAGAAACACTTTTTTCACTGTCATTAAGTTCTGCGTTAATGTTCCAGTCTTATCGGAACAAATAATCGCTGTCGAACCTAATGTTTCAACTGCAGGCAGAGTACGAATAATCGCATTCTTTTTGACAAGATTTTGCATCCCAAGTGCTAAGACAATCGTGATAATAGCAGGAAGTCCTTCTGGGATGGCAGCCACAGCTAAAGCAATCGCGGTAAGAAAGGCTTCTTTCCAGACATCGAGTGAAGCGCCACCATCGATTAAGTAGGCTTCCACCATGGTAATAATAAAGATAAAAAGTGTGATCCCCAAGGCGATAAGCGCGAGAATCTTTCCGAGACTTGCCATGCTCTTTTGCAGAGGTGTTTGTTCATCCTTTGTTTCGGAGAGCATGGAAGCGATATGACCTAGTTCTGTCTGCATTCCGGTTTC
>JBBIMC010000199.1:0-2911 GCA_037444605.1 Mycoplasmatota bacterium
CAGCATCACAAATCTCTCCAATATTGCAATTGAGATATTCACAAATCCTTAACAAGACAGAAAGGGCGACTTCTTCGTTTCTTCTAAGTTTAGTCATTGTACCTGTTGCAATGTTCAGATCTCTTCGTAAATCTGCTGGCGTAATGTCTTTTTCAATTAGAACAATCCACAGTTTTTTATAACTGATATCCATATTATCCAGCACCTTTCAATAGTATATTAACTAAATGATAGCACATTAATATTGATTAAACAATATGAACATGCGAAAATTTCGCAACTTATTGCGATATATTGTATTTTACTATTAATATCAGCATGTTTGTTATAATAATTCCTTCTTCATATTTCAATTTTTGTGAATATATATACTGTAAATGATAAAGAAAAATGCCCATAGTTTTGAGCTATGAGCAATGTGTTGCGAATTAAGTACGATAGGCTTTAGACGTTTCAATTCAAGTACTTGTATGCGGAATATCACCATAACCTTGTGTAATCTGGGGAAGCTTTTCTATATCATGGTAACCCAAGTACCCTCTAGCCAACTAACTAGTCGACTTACTCTTCTTCTGGCTCTATGCCAAAATAATCACATAAAACGAGATAAGCAGCGTATTTCTTTGCACCCTTCTTCGATGAGGAGAGTGCTGTTTTTGTTATAGACATACTTCTAACATAACAAGTGCATGACCACCAAAACTCACCATCATCAAGCACTTGCTCATCTGGAATATCGTATTGTGGTATGGAGCATCTGCCACTTTCAGCTAACTCCTTAAGAGTGCTAACGGCATTATCCTGTGTTAAATTTTCTTTTAATTCATCCATTCCATCTTCTACATCTTGAAGTTGTTCTTCAATTTGAAGCATGAATTCCACAGAGTTTTGAAGTTCATCTGGATCCCAATCGCTGTCAATGGCTATTGCACCAAGAATCGCTTCAAACAAATCTGCTTTTGCTTTCTCTTGATTCCAAACCTTATTATCAATGTCGCTTTGTCCCAAGTACATCATTGTCTTGAAACCTAGTTCCTCAATTCTTCTAGCAAGATTCGCATTGCTTACAATCTCTTTTTTCAGCTCAGTGAAGTCTTGCTCGTTTCGATGAGCTTTAATGCAGTATTCATCGTTGTCTTCTTGCTCATCATAAGTATCTGTTTGCGACTTGAAAAACCCGTATCTTTCAGCGATTACTTTGGTCACATAAAAATCCAAAACTCTGTCGCCTAAGAATTCCAATACCTCATTATTTTCTCCACCAAATTCAGCTGAATAAGACTTTCTAGTGAAAGCTTGTAGCAGTAAATCTTTGTTGTTGAAATAGTAACTACATTTCCTTTGAACATCATCGATGTGTTCTTTTAAATCCTTCATTTAATTTCCTCCTATGATTTGTCCGAGATAATAAAAAAGACCTCCCGATGAAATAGGTGTACTCCTGCATAAATACACTCATCTCCAAAATAGGTCTTATTAAATCAAAATAGTACTTGTAAGACTTTAAGCATATTAACTCCCGCTTCCCGAAAGAGTCAATATACAAATCGCGTTACTCAATTACTTTGAGGAAATAATTCCCTTACCTTATCGGACTAACTTTAATATACAATAAAAATATTATTTTGTCTATAGCTTCATATTGAAAAAAGCCTCGTATTTGAGGCTGTTTATCATTAAATGGTAATTTCTCGTCCATTCTTAAACTTGAAGCTTACAGTTCCATTCTTGTTCACAATCGCTTCATTCAACATTGTATTCCATAGAACTGGATCAAATGTTTCTATGAAATCTTGCTTATCTTCAATTTCCTTAACGAATGATTTCATTGCTTCAGCCTTTTGATTTTTCATCTCACGTTCAATAAGCTTTTCATCCAATTGTTCTTTGAGCGTTTGAAATTTTTCAAGGTGAGCATTATAGCGTTTCATGTATTCATCTTGGTTTTGTGTTCTTAATGAATTGTCTTTAATCATTCCTTCCAGAAGAAGTTTTATATCTGTTATTCCGTCGTTTAAATTATCAATCTTGGCATCAATTGAAGTGGTATCAGTAAGTAGAGTAATCATCTCATAAGTATCTTCTATGAGTTCTGATTTGTTAAGCATGACTTGGTTATAGGCTTGTACGAATCTTTCATTGACACTTTCTTTGGATGTGTTTGGAGTATCACATTTGTTGATGAACTTCTTGTTGCATTGCATGACAATCTTTCGATGAGGTGTGTTGGAGTGCCATACCTTCGCACCATAGAAGTGTCCACAAGATCCACAGATAAGTCTTGAAGAGTATGGATTGCTGGTTGAATAGGAGTATTTAAATCTATCTCTAGTTGACATTTCTTCTTGAACTAAATTCCATTCCTCTTTATTGATGATTCCTGGATGACTATTCTCCACATAATACTGGGTAAGGACACCATTGTTTTTCTTAACTGTGTGGTCAAGATAGTTCTCAACGTAACCCTTTTGAAGCAAGGCATCACCTTTATACTTTTCATTGGTTAGTATTGAGCTGATGTTCAGAGTAGTCCATTTAGTTTTTCTTGAAGGTTTGGAGTAATTGTTTTTGTTAAGAAAATCCGCAATAGCTGACCTTGACCACCCGTCCCGAAGGAAAAGTCTATAAATCAGTTTGACAATCTCGGCCTCATTCTTATTGATCACAATTTTTCCATCTACTTTATCGTATCCTAAGAAGTTCTTGTAAGGCATCGAAACCTTACCTTCTTTATAACCCCATCGAATACCCATCTTGACGTTCTCACTAATGCTTCTACTCTCTTCTTGAGCGATGGCAGCAAGCATTGAAAGAACCATCTCGCTTTTTGAATCAAAAGTCCATAAGTTTTCCTTTTCAAAGAATACCTCAACCCCTGCAGCTTTCAGTTTTCTAATATGAGAAATGGTGT
>JBBIMC010000200.1:0-2910 GCA_037444605.1 Mycoplasmatota bacterium
CTCTTGCTGGACCGCTTCTTTCTTTCCTGATTTGACGATATAGACAATGGCACCAATTACGATCACGTTAACTGCAATAGCTGCAATGCCAAATGGACTCTTCAAAAAGTTCACAAATACACCTAATTGAGGGATCTTAAATCCATAGACGCCGATAACGTCTCCTTCTTGTAGGATCCACGTATCTGGGACATCACTGCCATAGCGATTCGTTCTAAAGACTAAATCTCCTTCGGTGTTTTCGGTTATGGAATAGATATAGTGTGTGATGATTTCTTTGGTGCCATCATAATTGATGTCAGCTTCAAAGGTGATGATGTCACCTACTTCGAGTTCATCGACATTTGGGTTATAGACAATCACCATGTCATCCACATTAATCACAGGTTCCATACTTTCGGTGATGACGACAAAAGGCTTAAATTGAAAGACTTTGATCGTCATGTCAGGAATAAATAATTCCAGCAAAATATAGAGGATCAACAATCCTGAAATGAAGAAAAACAGGATTGATCCAATTTGTTTAGTTATTTTCTTTGTTTTGGACTCCATGGTATCATTCCCCTCGAGAATTGATGTGTATATCGAGAAAATTATATCATATAATCCATGATTTGTGTATGATTCTATTTATTTTAAATATTATTGAAGATAAATTATCCGTATATCTTTTATTTATCAACCATATAAAAACGATGTCAAAGAAACAACTCTTGATTAATCGACATCATTCATTAACCAATTGTGAAAATACATAGACATGCATATTAAAGGCGACTGAAACAGTCGCCTATAAGTGCCCTACGAATGACTAAGTTGATTACGCTGCGGTATTAGAAGCTGCAACTGAGAATGAGAATGATAATACGATTTCTTGACCTGCAACCAAATTGTATTCTGCTTGGTTTGCTGGTTCATCCATGGTAATCGTTACAACAACAGATACTGCAGATCCATCAGATACGATGGTGTATGTACCATCACCAACACCGTTGAAAGCTGCGTTGAATAATGATAATACGTTTGCAGAAGATTCGTTAACTGCTGCAGTTAAAGCAACAGTAAGTGTGCTTTGTAAACTTGATGCATCTAAACCAGTAGAATCCCAATCAACACTAAAAGTTAATGTGAGTGATTCGATTTTCCCTGTAGCAGCGAAACCAGCTGGAACTAATTCATCTGCACCTTGGCTATTGACTGCAGCTGCAACATTGACGGTTGATGTAACAGTTTCCCCAGTACCAACTTGAATTGTACCTGTAGCTGTTTCACTATCAGCAGCAATACCTGCTGCCCAGAATGCATATGTAAACCCTGAGGTCACTAATGCTAACATAATTAACATAACGATTAATAAACTTCTCTTTTTCATAAATTTCTCCTTAATTTTTCCTTTTTTATTTTCCTTTTATTTTTTCCTTTTTTCCTTAAAACTACTCACTTGTTACTCTCGGTGTCACGCTAAACAATATATCAAACGTTATTGTTTCGCCTTTGATGATCTCATATGCTGCACGAGAATCATCGACATTGACTTCACTGGGATCAAGTCCCCTTTCGACTGCTTCATCCAAATCAATGGGTTCAATCAGTCTGACTACGATGGTGACGGTGACAACGCTATTGAAGATTTCATACTCAAAGCTGCCCTTCGCTGGTCCCACTTGAATATCCACAAGATGTGCATATTCATCAGAGTCACCAATTTTTACATTGAGTGTTTCGACGTTCAGATTCATTGTTTGAACGAGTGTTTGATCGATGCTGACATCGTATTCAAACGTGACCTGATCGACATCATTCTCGAAGTAGATGTACCCATCGGGGACTAACCTTCCCGAAAATGGACTCGAAACCTCTTGTACGATTAAGTTGGCATCTTCACCATCAAATCTGATAACGACGTTCCCTACTCTGCTGACGTCTTGCCAATAAGCAAAAGCTGCAGTTGATGTAAAGCCTAATGCGATTACTAACATGATGATAATCGCAATGGGAACAATCTTTTTACCAGTGTTCAAGGATCTCCTCTCCCT
Source organism: Mycoplasmatota bacterium (assembly GCA_037444605.1). Lineage (GTDB taxonomy): Bacteria > Bacillota_I > Bacilli_A > Acholeplasmatales > Acholeplasmataceae > Peloplasma. The sequence continues at coordinate 2,037 of JBBIMC010000200.1, forward strand.
TCGGTAAATAATAAAGTCACCGCGGAAATGCACGATGACTTGGTCTTTTCATAAAAAATACCGGTTGTCAACGTGGAATTCCAGTCTACTTAAGAATAGACGGTTTCATATGACAACTGGCTACCCCTTAGGGCCCTATAGCTTTGCGTCACTAGGTTACCCTAGTTTTGCCTTTAACATACTAAATCTTTGAGAAAACAGGATATTTTCCTATTTTCCCTATCATTATACAACCCATTACCCCACATGTCAACAAAAATGATACATTTAACTTAATATTTTTGTAATTTTTATGTAAAAACATCTAAATAAACAAAAAAAACGCCAAATTATCATCAATTTAGCGTTTTATGATTATATTTGCGAACTATTTAATCAAACTTGCAAGTTTACCAACAGTTCTGATGAGCTGTGAAGTATAGCTCATTTCATTGTCATACCATGCCATGACTTTGACAAGTTGACGATCGCCATAATTGACGATTTGAGTGGTATGTGCATCATAGACTGAACCATAACGTGTACCGATAACATCGGATGATACGATAGGATCTGCACAGTATGCTAAAGTTTCATTAGCTGCTGCTCTAAAGACTGCATCGATTTCTTCTAATGTGGTATGCTTCTTCACTTCAACAGTTAAGTCAACAACAGAACCAGTAATTGTGGGTACACGGAGTGCAGTACCATCAAGTTTACCTTTAAGTTGTGGTAAGACTAAACCGATCGCTTTAGCTGCACCGGTTGAAGAGGGGATAATGCTTGCTGCAGCAGCTCTTCCTCTTCTAGAAAGGATACCCTTCTTGTGAGGTTGGTCCATTAAGGATTGGTCATTGGTGTAAGCATGAACGGTTGTCATCATACCGCCTACGAT
>JBBIMC010000201.1:0-2909 GCA_037444605.1 Mycoplasmatota bacterium
CGTGGAAACTTGATCCACCAATAAATTCACGTAATAATGAGTTGCAGGGCACGAGATCATCATCGATCGTCTTGAAATATTTCAAGAACTTAAGTAAACGATTCGCGGTAATATAATGCTTGCTATCTTTAGGGATGGCTTGAAGTTGTGCGGTTGCGTGCGTCTTGAGGACAGCAAGTTCATAGGTGAGTTCAGAGTTAAAGGTGTAGTTCGCTTCCTTTTGGAAGGGGTAAATCCATCTGAATTCACCTCTTCTGACCGATGACCACATGTTCATCGTGTCTAAAGCGGATGTCCCTCTATACTTTTGATCTCTAACGATGCGTCTCAACAACCGTAATTCGGTAATGCTGATGGGATTATGATCATCAATGTGAAGTTGTGTCTGAGGCGCAATATAAATCTTATACTTTTGATGCTTAGGAATGCTCTTCGTCAATTTTTCATTCAAGGCATGAATCCCTTCGATAATGATCGGGGTATCTTCATTGATAGAGACCGTTTTTCCTTGTTCTCTAAGACCTGTTTTAAAGTTGAACTTAGGTAATGTGACCGTTTGGCCTTGAATGAGTGCGAGCATGTCATGGTTGAAGAGATCCACATCAAGGGCATCAATGTGTTCTAAGTCAGGACTACCATCATCATTTTTAGGTGCATGTTCTTTCCCTAAGTAATAATCATCGATCGAAATCATTAAAGGACGAAGTCCACGAGACATCAGTTCAATTCGTAAACGATTGGAAAATGTTGTCTTTCCCGAAGAGGAAGGTCCAGCGATTCCAATCAAGCGAATGCTCTCGATATTGGATTGAATAATGGTCCCGAGTTCATTAAGTTGGTGGAAGTGTTTGGTTTCACACATGTTGACAAAATCAACCGCAGAACGTTCATCTTTCGCGTACTCATTGATTTTAGGAATGGTGTTTCCTTGCACAATTTTCCCCCATTTGGCAACTTCTTTAAGCGCTTGACCAAAGATAGGCTCATCGACAAATTCAGGGATGATGCCACCCGCTTCTGCTCTGGGATATTGAATGATAAATCCTGGGCTGTAGGCAAACATATGAAAAGATTTTAGATAGCCAGTGGAGGGTAACATGTAACCAAACATGTAATTGATATACCCATCGCACTCATAGGTATTGACATAATCTTCTTCGCGGTATTCTAAGACAGCAATCTTATCTTGCATCTGACGTTCTGAATACAGTTTAACGGCTTCACCAACGGAAACACGCTTACGTAAAATGGGTAAATCATTTGCAATGATTTGGTTAACTTCAGCTTTGATTTTCTCAACTAAGAGGGGATTAATAGGGCCTTGATAGTGGTCTAAAACGGCTAAAATAGAACGTGAAATGGAATAATTAAACTTCACTTTCACTTCGGGAAACAGGCGATAAATCGCCATGGCAACCACATAGCGTAAAGTCGATTCATAGACTCTGATTGCATCGGAATGCTCATAGCCTAGAAACTCAATCACTGCGTCTTTGGTTTCAATATAGGTCAACTCTCTTAAGCGTCCATTGACGGTGGCTGCAAGTTTGTTTTCCAGTTTTAAATCGTGTAATACTTCCGTGAGTTGCACGGGGTGGTCATAGCGTTTGGTTTGACCTTCGATGGTTAATCTCATGTTTTTCTCCTATTCATCTTCATCGAATAGATCAAATCTACTCAGGTGAATTTTTTTGTCTTTAATCTCGATGACTTCTTCTTTGACCAAGTCCATGGGTTCGACTTGCTCGGTGGGTTTCTTCGTCACTTTTCGTTGAATGGCTTCTTCTTTTTCTTCATTCGCTTCGAAGATTTCAATCGCGAAACCTCTGCCAAGGTCTGCGTCATCGTAGAGTTTTTTACCGAATTTGTTGCCGGAATATTTCAAATCTTGCACGGTCATGATCACGGCCGTTTTCTCTGTGAGAATTCGAACATTCACATTTTCTTTTTGTTGAGCTCTAGATAATCGTGCTGCAGATACCGCCAAGTGGGGATTAGCTTTTTGATGTTCGATGATCAAAATCCCTCGTCGGTTACGGTTATAGATCGGCAGTTCTTCTACCACATCTTTGATGATATGTCCCCGGTTAGTGAGCATGACAAAGTCATCATTAGGTTTCACGTAGAGCGCACTGACCAAATGATCCCCATCCTGAAGTGACATGGACTTCACACCACCAGCTTGGAGGCCATAAAGGGGAAGTTCTTCCGTTTTAAAGCGTAAAGCGTACCCTTTATGCGAAATCGATAAGATGTTGGATTTTGCTTGATCATCCACACACACGACTTCATCGGTCTCAGATAACTTCATTGCTTTTAGAGATTTATTGTATCTAGAGACTTCAAAATCAGAAAGTTTCGCTTGTTTCATCATACCTTCTTTAGTCGCTATCAAAATCGTTTCATCGCTATTAAAGGATGATACAGCTAATACTTTGATGATGCGTTCATTCTTTTCAATGGGGGTAATGTTGTTGATATAGATCCCCAAGTCTTTCCATTTTTGTTCATCAATTTTGTAGACGGGAAGGAAGATATAATTGCCTAAATTGGTGAAGATTAGCAGTGTATCTAACGTATTTAATTCTTTTTCAAACATCAAGGCATCGTTTTCTTTTAAACCAATGCTCTGTGATGCTTGATAAGAACGTGTCGATGCACGTTTGATATAGCCATCTTTAGTGATTCCAATCATGACTTTTTCATCTGTGACTAAATCTTTTTGATCGATCTTAATCGTTTCAATCTCTGCTTCAATTTCTGATTTTCTATCTTCGCCTAACAGTTGTGAAATCTCATTAAGTTCTTTTTTAATCACACGGCGTAATTGGGATTCAGATGATAAAATGCTTTCAAGTTCTTTAATCCGCTCAGATAAACTGATGGATTCTTGTTCAAGTGCGACCACA
>JBBIMC010000202.1:0-2900 GCA_037444605.1 Mycoplasmatota bacterium
AGCTAAAATCATCTGATTGGAACGAAGATTGATCTGAGGATAGAGTGATTTTAAATGATGCGCGAACTGAATGCTTTCTGTCGCAGGAACCTTTTCATTTAAACGCTCTAAATCGAGGTAAATGTGGCTTAATTCCCCGTAGAGTGCGCGTCTTGATGTGGAGAGCATCTGGGCGATAAACGTCTCTAAAGAGGTGATATCACGCACATTTTCTAAAGGAATCGCTGCTTTTTCTGCAGCTTCTTCAAAGGTCATGCCTGCGCCATCCCATAATGCCTTGACGGGATCAATCTTTTCGATAAAAAGATAGGTATCTGCCTTAGCGGCACCTTTCATGATGACCAGACAAAGGTTTTCTTGGTCGAGTCCTGAAAGATAAAAGAAATTGCGGTTAACGACAAAAGGATAAAATTGGTCAGCTGATTTTAAAGGTGCATGACCAGAAAAAAAGATAGACATACTTTGGTTTTCAATGTGTTCTATATAAGATTCACGGCGTTTAAGTAACATGAGAATCTCCTTTCTTAAAGACGATTAATCGTCTCAGTAAGTTCTTTAACCACCTGATCGATGACTGCTTTCGCATCGTCCATGGTTTTTCCAGCAGTTTGGAAATAGATTTTGATCTTGGGTTCGGTTCCACTAGGGCGGAAGACGATCCATGTTTGATCATTATAGTAATATTTTAAAACATCAGATAATGGAAGGTCAACTTTTTGTGTGCGACCATCCTGATAGGACATAGATTTGGATAAATCATCATATTTAAGGAGTGTTTTTCCTTCAATCATTGGTGGATTATTTCTAAAGTAGTTCATGATGACATTAATCTTTTGAAGACCTTCAAGCCCTGGTAAAGTAATGGACTTTGTATATTCATAGAAATAACCATAGATTTGATAAATGTTATTCAAGTAATCGACTAATGTCTTCTTATAATAACTCATGGTATTCGCGATTTCAGCGAGCATAAAGACGGCTTGAACGGCATCTTTGTCTCTGACAAAGTCACTGATTAAACTACCATAGGATTCTTCACAACCAAAAATATAAGGATGTTTTCCCAAATTTTGTTCGGCTTTTTCACCGATAAACTTAAAGCCAGTCAACGTGGAGGTCACATGAACCCCAAAAGATTTCGCAATCAAATCGATGATATCCGTCGTGACAATCGTTTTATAGATCATGCCTTCAGGGGATAATCTTCCTTGTTTACGTAATTCAGCAAGGATATAGTAGAGTTCAACCGCAGCGGTTTGGTTACCCGATAACAATTGGTATTCACCTTGGTGCTTGACTGCAACCCCTAGGCGGTCAGCATCCGGGTCGGTGACCAAGATGAGATCAGCATCGATTTCTTTGGCATATTTAAGGGTTTCAATATACGCATCTTTTTCTTCAGGATTGGAGGATTTTGTGTTCGAAAAATTAGGATCGACGATCATCTGTGGTTCATAGGGATAAAGGTCATACCCTACTTTCTTGAGCAGTTTAGGAATAACTGTCCCACCCGTTCCATGAAGAGGAGAATAGACGATTTTGATTTTTGGTGCTTTAGGATTTAACGCGATCTTTTCGACTTCGTTTAAATAGATCTCATCAAAACTTGCGTCAATGGAATGAATCAATTCATTATCGACCACATCGGTTTCAAATGGATTGTCGATTAAATCAATAAAACGAATGATGTGTTCCGCGGTGATTAAGTTCACCTGTGCACCCGTTGGATCATAAACTTTATAGCCATTATATTCTTTCGGGTTATGGGATGCGGTGATCATGATACCACCTGCACACTTAAAGTGACGAACAGCAAAGGATAACATCGGTGTCGGTCTCAGTTCATCGAATAAATACGAAGGAATCCCTTCTGCCGCGAGGACCATGGCTGCTTCTTTCGCGAATTGTTTGGAATGATGACGATTATCATAAGAGATGGCGACGCCACCGGAAAGTTTAGCGCGTTTGATGTATCGTGCAAAACCTAAGGTTGCTTTACGAATCGTGTACACATTCACACGATTGGTACCTGCCCCCATGAGGCCACGCAAACCCCCTGTACCAAAGGTTAAATCCGAATGAAAGACTTCCTCAATTTCTTTTTCATCAAGCTTGATCAGTTCACTCAGTAAGGTGGGATCTAGGTTTTGTTGTTGCATCCAAAATTGATATTTTTTTATGTATGACATGGTTCTTCGACCTCACTTTCATATCGTTTTCATTATATCAAAAAAATGGCTGGTTTTCACCGCCATTTTCATTTATTTCTGATTACGATTGAAAATTGTGAGTAAACCTTTTAAAACTAAATCGGGATCGCGTGTCAAGGGATGTTTGCACAGTGGAGCAATCGTTTGCGATAATCCCCCTGTTAAGATCACATCAAAGGGTTCTTTGACCTCTTCACTGATGCGTTCAATCAAACCATCGACTTGAGCAGCAACTCCATACGTAACCCCGCTTTGCATGCACGAAATCGTATTGGTTCCCAAGACTTTTTTCGGGATTTCAATATCGATATCAGGTAAGAGTGCGGTATTGCCTACGAGTGCTTTAATCGAAATATTGACACCTGGTGTGATAATGACACCTAAGATCGTCTTATTCTTGACATAAATGTATTTTATCGCGGTTCCTAGATCGACAATGAGCATCGGTTTATGAAAATCTTCGACACCCACAGCATCACAGATCAAGTCAGCACCGACTTCTCTAGGATTATCCGTTTTGACATTTAACCCCGTTTTGACCCCAGGTCCGACGACTAAAGGCTCAAGATTAAAATGCTTATGAGCAATCTCTTTAAGCTTTTCAGTAATCCTAGGCACGACAGAGGAGATGGCGATCTCTGTGATCTTGTGTGGATTGATTAAGTTTTTCATCTGAATCCAATATTCATC
>JBBIMC010000203.1:0-2898 GCA_037444605.1 Mycoplasmatota bacterium
ACCGCTCTTTGGATAGCGTGGTCTGTTTGAATAATGTCATCGATGGTTGGATTCATCATGTTATTAAATGATTTCACAGTATCAAAGACGATTTCTTCGATCGCTAAAAAGTCGATTTGACCTTTCAAAAACAAATGAACTGCAGCTTCATTGGCAGCATTCATCACCGTTGGTAATAACCCTCCTTTTTTACCTACATCATAGGCAAGTCTGAGGAGAGGAAACCGCTTCTCATCCATAGGTTGAAAACTTAAATCCGTGAGGATTAGTTCACTCGGATATGGTTTTCTTTCAGGATAGAATAATGCGTATTGGATTGGGATACGCATATCGGATAATGACATGCTTGCTTTGACTGTACCATCACAAAAATAGATGAGTCCGTGAACGATACTTTCTTTATGCAAGATGGTTTCAATTTGATCATAAGGGAGATGGAATAAATGGTGTGCTTCAATGACCTCAAGCCCTTTGTTCATCATCGTGGCACTATCGATGGTGATCTTTGCGCCCATTGACCAATTTGGATGCTTTAAAGCTTGTTCCTTGGTTACATTCTTTAGTTCTTCACGTGTAAGATTGCGGAAGCTTCCTCCACTGGCGGTGATCACGAGTTTATGAATACTTTCTTTGACTTCACCGCGCATGATTTGCCACAAGGCAGAATGTTCGCTATCAATAGGATATAAATTGACTTGATATGTTTTGATGAGATCATTGATGATATCTCCAGCCATCACGAGAGTTTCTTTATTTGCAAGTGCAATATCGTGACCTGCCTTGATGGCTTCCACAGTTGGACGAAGTCCAGCAGATCCAGAGAGTGCATTAATAAATAATCCTTTAGTTTTTTCTCTTGCAATCGTCAACAATCCTTGATCACCAAAAACAAATTTCGTGTTGGGGAAATGGGTTTGATAATAAGGTAGATCTTCTTCTTTTCTTAAACATACCAAGGGTACATGATGCGTGTTTAAAATCTCATGATTGGTCTCATGCTGGCTGCCGAGTGACATACCCTTTAATTCAAATTGCTCTGGATAACGTGAGATGATGTCTAATGTTTGACGCCCAATGGATCCAGCACCACCGAGCAAATAGATCGTTTTCATACAATAATCGCCGGAAAGAGACGATAAATCAATAAGAAGACAGCGGTTAAGAACATCGCAACGAAGAGTACACTATCGAAACGGTCAAGTAGTCCGCCGTGTCCAGGGAGAATCGTCCCAAAGTCTTTGATATTATAGGTTCGTTTGAGTCGTGAGGCAACCAAATCACCAATTTGAGCAAAAATACTTGCCATAAAGGTCACTGGAACGATGATGAGAGCTTGGACCCAAAGAGGATTGCTTTCACCTAAAGTTGAGAAATTATCAAGCAAGGTAATCTCACCTGTCGAGTTGAGTAAATTACCAAGCCAATTTCCTGGGAAAAAGACGGATCCATAAAATAGTGCAAATGAGGAAGCGATGATCGTTGCGATGATGGTTCCTGCAATGGCACCTTCCCATGTTTTCTTTGGTGAGATGTGAGGAGCAAGTTTTCGTTTACCATATTTCATCCCAAAAAGATAAGCAAAAATATCAGTTGCTGATGTGATCAAGAAAAGATAAACGATGAATCGGACCCCTAGGAAACGTAAGATGACCACGGAAGCGGCACCAAGTCCGACATAATTAATGATTGTTAATGCTTTCCCAGCATCTTCACCATTAAAATCTTTAAAGAGAACAAGGAAACTAAAGAGAATCAATGTAATTAAGGGGATCGTGATGCTCAATGCACCGTTGGCTTCTAGGGGGTTATGCTCACTATTGCCTAAAACACCACCGACGGAAAAGAAGGTCGCTAAGGTCAACAAAGAGATCCCAATTCGAGGCCATATTTGAAACTTCTTTTTGGTTTCATACATGCGTATCATCTCATGGGATGCAATTAAAACAAATAGTGACATCACCACTTGAAAAAGCTCCAAAAAGAGTTCTATCCTGACGATGGGGATTAAGATGGATGCTAAGATTAATCCGGTAACTAAACGATCTTTCACTTTATTCCTCCAAAACGACGATGGCGTTTTTGATATGCCCTCATAGCTTTTTGTAATTGTCTTTCATTAAATGCTGGCCAATGGACTTTCGCAAAATAAAACTCAGCGTAGGAAACTTGCCACAACAAGAAATTAGACAAACGTTGTTCACCACTGGTACGAATGAGAAGATCCACGGGGTCTTTGACCATCAACTTCTCTTCAATCATTTCCTTGGTGATCGGTTTTTCCAATTGATTGACTGCGGAAACAATTTCGTCATAAGCACCATAATCCGCACATATGGTGAGTTCAAACCCTTGATTTTGTTTGGTCTTCTCTTCGATTTCGGCCATCACATCAAGCAGATTTTTGGGAATACGGTCTTTTCTTCCTGCAAAAGTGACCTTATAATCAATTTCTTGGATTCGTTCTTTATTTTCTTGATAGAGTTCAACAGGTTTGGACATTAGGTATTCAATCTCATCTTTGGGTCGTTTCCAGTTTTCGGTAGAAAATGCATAAACTGTCAATTTTTTAATCCCTATGTGTTGACACGCTTTAGCAATTTTAAACAGATTTCTTCCACCCATGTAGTGACCATATGAGCGTGGTTGACCTAAACGTTTTGCCCAACGTCCGTTTCCATCTAAAATGATGGCAACATGATTGGGGATATTATTTGAATTTATGTTTTTCATGCATTGCCACCTTTCTTGATCTTGATAAGATAGGTATCCTATCTTGTATCATTATACATGATTTTTGTGTCGAACAGTCAATATTTCACCGTTTTAACATATTTACACGCAATTTGAAACGGAAGAAAAAAACCGCATCATGTGTGTGCGGTTTATCATCCTTTAGAT
>JBBIMC010000204.1:0-2879 GCA_037444605.1 Mycoplasmatota bacterium
GTTGCTATTTTCCACGGGAACATTGCCGAAATGAAAACCGGTGAAGGTAAAACCTTGACCGCTGTCATGCCAGCCTATTTATCAGCACTTAACGGACAAGGTGTGCACATTGTCACCGTGAACGAATATTTAGCGAAACGTGAAGCTCAAGGAGAAATTGGCGATCTCTTTCGCTTTTTAGGCTTAACGGTTGGACTGAACCTTCGTGATCTCACGAGAGAACAGAAAAAAGAAGCGTATGCCTGTGACATCCTTTACTCAACGAATGCCGAACTTGGGTTTGATTACTTAAGAGATCATATGGTACTTTATGCCAAAGATATGGTTCAGCAACGCGGATTAAATTATGCCATCATCGATGAAGTCGACTCGATCTTGATCGATGAAGCGAGAACACCACTCATTATTTCTGGTGGTGCTAAACATAATCTCAATCTCTATCAAGCGACAGACCGGTTTGCGAAAAGCTTACGTGATGAAGATTATGAAATCGACATTGAATCCAAAACAATCGCTTTAACTCCCGAAGGGATTCGTCGCGCAGAACAAATTTTTCAAATTGAAAACTTATATGACTTAAAACACGTCACCCTCGTTCATCATATCAACAATGCACTTCGTGCGGTTCATATTATGGCACGCGATAAAGAATACGTCGTTCAGGATGGCGAAGTCTTGATCGTTGACCAGTTTACAGGACGTATTTTACGTGGTCGTCAATTTTCTGAAGGTCTCCATCAAGCGTTAGAGGCTAAAGAAGGCGTTCAAATTAAAAAGGAAACCGTCACGGTTGCAACCATTACCTATCAGAACTTCTTTAGAATGTATAAGAAACTATCGGGGATGACCGGGACTGCGAAAACCGAAGAGGAAGAATTTCGTGACATCTACAACATGGATGTTGTTGAAGTCCCAACCAATGCTCCTGTCATCAGAAAAGATGAACCTGATTTCCTTTATGCGAATCTCGAAGATAAATTTAAAGCCCTTTGTGATGAAGTTGAAATGCGTCATCATCAAGGTCAACCCATCCTAATCGGGACCATCGCAGTTGAAACATCTGAAGATATTTCACGCATGCTTAAAGCAAGACGCATTCCTCACGAAGTATTAAATGCGAAGAATCACGAACGTGAAGCGGAAATCGTTGCCAAAGCAGGTCAGATGGGTTCTGTCACCATCGCGACCAACATGGCAGGTCGTGGAACCGATATTAAACTCGGTGAAGGTGTCGTCGCCCTTGGTGGCTTAGCCGTCATCGGTAGTGAACGTCATGAATCACGTCGTATCGATAATCAGTTAAGAGGACGTAGTGGACGTCAAGGTGACCCTGGATACTCACGTTTCTACTTATCAGCTGAAGACGAACTCATGATGCGATTCGGTGGCGAAACCTTTAAACGTCGTGTCGAAATGCTCGAACGAATGAATACAACAGGTGAACCCTTAGCATCCAAAATCTTCTCACGTTTTGTCAGCTCTGCCCAAAAACGCATTGAAGGCAATAACTTTGATACTCGTAAGAGTGTCTTGAAATATGATGATGTTCTAAGAAAGCAAAGAGAAATCATCTATAAAGAACGCCGTGATGTCTTACTCCTTGAATCCATTGAAGATCAAGTGAGAGTGACATTGCGTCAAAGTCTTATGAAAACACTGCATCAGTTTATCCATCCTCAAGGCAAAGGACAATTCAGTATCGATGATGACAATATCATCGCAACCTTCAATGGAAACATCTTTATGCCAGGAACACTGCAAAAAGAAACCATTGAGAAGATGGATGAAAAAGAACTAGAAGATTATATCATGCAACTTGCGGATCAAGAACTTGAACGCAAGAAAGCTCAAGTCCCACCCGAAATCTTCAATGAATTTTTGAAAGTCGTGATGCTTCGCGTAATCGATACTTTCTGGATGAATCATATCGATGCGATGAGTGAACTCAGACAAGCCGTATCGCTTCAGGCGTATGGCCAACAAAGCCCACTCACCGTCTATCAAGCTCAAGGACTTCAAATGTTTAATGAGATGGTCGATAGTATTGCACGCGATGTGACTCGCTATGTGCTTCGTGCCCAAATTCAATATAATGTCGAACGCGAAGCGGTCGTCAAGAATACACAAACCAATGAAGGAAGAGATGACATTAAGCGTCCGAAGAAGCCAAAAGTCATCCGTAATCGCAATCAGCGCAATCTTCCCTGGCGATAAGGAGGTGTTTTTGTGGAAACCTATGAAGTCAATAAAACCATTCAACAATTTAAAGAACTCATCAGCGATTTAAGAAAAGCGATAGGGCCACAAAAACAAGAAGCTGCCTATCAAGCCTTAAATCAAAAGATGCAAGCCCCTGATTTTTGGAATAACACCAAAGAGGCGAAACGCATCACCAAAGAATCGACTGAAATCAGAGAAAAACTTGATACTTTCTATACATTAGAAAAGAAACTTGATCAATTGGTCGAATGGTATCAAATCTCTGAAGAAGGTAGTGAAGAATGGACTATTCTCGAAGACGATTTATACGCACTACAAGATGAACTCAAAGTCTTTGAGGTAGAAACCATTTTGAATGGACCCTATGATCATAATAATGCCATCATCGAACTCCATCCAGGTGCTGGTGGTACGGAATCTCAAGATTGGGCAGATATGCTTTATCGAATGTATAGCCGCTATGCTCAGAAAAAACGTTTTAAAATCGAACTCATCGATTATCAAGCAGGTGAAGAAGCCGGAATCAAATCTGTCACCCTTTTGATCAAGGGTGCCTATGCCTATGGCTATTTGAAAGCAGAGCGTGGTGTTCATCGTTTGGTACGTATTTCACCCTTTGATGCCAATGCACGACGACATACGTCGTTTGCTTCAGTGGA
>JBBIMC010000205.1:0-2865 GCA_037444605.1 Mycoplasmatota bacterium
ACAATATCGGTGACTTTAGCACCACGTGCACGCATTTCAGTAAACGCAGCGTGACCTGGGGTATCGATGAAGGTAATCGCTTCACCATTACGTACGACTTGATACGCACCAATATGTTGCGTAATTCCACCTGCTTCACCTTCAACAACGCGTGATTTACGGATTGCATCGAGCAAGGTGGTTTTTCCATGGTCAACGTGTCCCATAACGGTGACAATCGGTGGACGTTTGACTAAATCCTTGGGATCATCTTCAATCGTCATTTCATCGTAACGTGTCACATCGGTGATCACTTCATCTTGCATGGTATAGCCTTCTTCTAAGGCGATGAGTTCAATCGTATCGCGATCGATCACTTGGTTGATCGAGGCCATAAGACCCAGTTGCATCAACTTTTTAATCATCGATGCATTCGATAAACCCAATCCCTCAGCCACCATTTGGACATTCATGTCAGGTTTATACGTGAATATTTTTTCTCCCTGATCTTTTTTATCCCGGCGTAAGGGTTGTTGTGGTTTTTTGAACTCCGGTTTTTTGTTAAATTGTTTCTTGTTGACAGGCATATCATCACTTCCTTCTTTGATTCATCAATAATTGACTAAACCCCCTGTCGGTAATTCCAATCACTTTGATGTCATCTTTGCCTAATGCATAAGAAATGTCAGTCGAAGATAATTCCTCGATGACCTCGACCTGATAGGTCTTTGCTTTATCATAAACTTTCTTTTTGGTGGTATGTGAGGCATCAGTCGCTAATAAAATTAGCTGAACTTTGCCATTGCGAGCTGCAATAATCGTTTGATCGGTACCGACGACCACTTTTCTTGCCCGATAGGCAAGCCCGATGTTATCCTTCATGAACGAGCCTCAAGAGTTCTTCATAAATCTGATCGGGGACTGTCGCTTCAAGTTTACGATCGAGTGCTTTTGACTTTTTCGCAAGGATGATGACATCTTTGTCTAACTTCAAGTAAGCGCCTCGACCAGGTGCTTTCCCATTTAAATCAATGGAAACGACACCTTCCTTCGTTGCAGCGATACGTACTAACGACTTTTTGGGTAAAACCTCTTTCGTGACCACACATGTACGAAGAGGTACTTTCTTCACTTTTGTCAACGTGATTCACCTCAACTCTAGTATAAAATGCCTTCCCCTTGAGCCATGGTTTCTGATTTGATATCGATGCTCCATCCGCATGCCTGAACAGCAAGCTTGACATTTTGTCCAAGTTTACCAATGGCTAGGGATAATTGGTTATCTGGAACAATCGCTAAAGCATTTTTATCTTTGGGGTTAACACGGGTGACTGCTATGACTTCTGCGGGTTGCAGTGCATTGGCAATCAGTTCTTTTTCATTGTCACTCCAACGGAATAAATCAATCTTTTCATCAGATAATGCTTTGACGATTTCGCGGATACGTGATCCACCCTCACCAACGCAGGCACCAATAGGATCCACTTTCGGATCATTGGATTTCACACCAATCTTCGAACGATCACCAGGATCACGGGAAATACCCATAACTTCGATCGTACCATCCTTGATTTCGGGAATAAAACTTTCCAATAAGCGAATGATCAAAGAAGGATGGGAACGGCTCACAAAGACTTTAGGCCATTTGGTTTTCATTTCGACATCAGAGACATAAACTCTCACATAATCACCCACATGGAAATTATCCTTGGGTAGTGCTTCCTTTTTGGGAAGTAATGTGGTTAAGTCTTTACCAATGTCAAGACGATAATGTTCATCGGTGACATCGATGACACGTGCACTGATCATTTCATGCTCAAACTTCTTGAAATGTTTGTATAAGTTTTCTTTTTGCATGTTAATCAATGTTTCATTTAAACGGCTTTTGAAATCACGCACGGCAAAATGACCGAAATCTTTAGGATCAATTTTTTGTTCGAGAACATCACCGATTTTGATGCGTGGACTGACTTGTTTCGCTTCTTCCAAGAGGATTTGCGTGTAGTTGCGATCATTGTCTAATGAATATTCACTCACGACTAAATGTTGTTTGAAGACATTGATCTCATTCTTGTCTTCTTTGATTTCCACACGGCAGGAACGCACATCATGTGCCTTCTTACATCCTGCAATCATGCCTTGCACAAAGGCTTCAAGGACTTGTTCGTGGGTTAATTCTTTTTCTTCTGCTACGAGATCGATGTTTTTAAAAAATTCTTTATTAATCATGTTATCCTCCTAGAATTTGATGGCAGTCCGCAGCTGACTGGCCTGATCAAAGGGTATGTTTATTTTTGTCAAACGTGCTTTTTGATTGACCTCAATGGTCATTATATCTTGCTCAAAGGCGATGAGTGTCGCATAACCTTTGTAGAATGGCGATGCTAAGTAGATGTAGCGACCCACCGCTTTTAAAACTTCTTCTTTGGTCTTCAATGGTCGTTCGAGACCTAAGGATGAAAGTTCAAGGAAATAGTCTGGATCTAAGTCATCCTCAGCAAGTGATGCTTGAAACTCAAGATGGATCTTTTCGAGATCATCAATGTTCATTGTTTCTGTATCAATCAGGATCTCAACAATCTTTTCACCAAATTCTCTTTTTGTGCGAATGGAATAGATAGATAGTGAATGTTTTGCTAAAATAGGGGTTAATTTTTCTTTTAAAATCTCTAAGTTCATACTGACCTCAATAAAACGAGTGGAAATCATCATCCCACTCTAGTCTGCTATTCATTATAGCATGTTTTCATGTAGGTTTCAATTTTTTTTAATGATTTTCAGACGTTATTTATCATTGTTTAGTTATTTACATGCGAATGATTTGCAAAAAGACAAAGACATGTTATAATCTTCTTGCAAATGATTTGCATAAGGAGATTGGAATAT
>JBBIMC010000206.1:0-2855 GCA_037444605.1 Mycoplasmatota bacterium
TGATGCATGAAGGACAACCGGACCCGAAACTCCCTGATGGGTAAAAAGCAGATCACCATGGAAATCGGTTTTTATACCAGGAATACGTAAGGTCGTTTTTGGGATGGAAACTCCTTGAAGATGTTTGAATTGTTGTTTGATTTGTGTCGATAACAGATAGGTTTCTGCTGGAGTAAAGGGGATGGTTTTTATCCCAAGATGTTCAGCAAATTCAATGCCATCGCCACTACTTCCTGTGGTAGGATACGCATTAGAACCTGTGGCGACAATGACATTTCGGGCAGTGTACTCGTGATTTTTTGTCGTGACTAAATAGCCATTGTCAATTTTTTTTATCGCCTTGACACCAGATTGATAGAGGATCTTGGTTTGATCGATATGTTGAAGTAACGCTTCGAGAACACTTAAGCTTTTGTGGGTTTCAGGAAAATACTTATACCCTTCCTCTAAGAGAAGATTTAAACCTCGATCACTAAAGAATTGTTTGATCTCTTTAGGTCCAAAAGAAGATAATGCATGATACAAAAACTTGCGATGTGGCATGTTTAGATCTTCGATAAATCCAGAAACAGTTCTCTCATTGGTGACATTACATCGTTTGCCTCCAGTTAAGAGTAGTTTTTTTGCGAGTTGATCATTCTTTTCTAAAATGAGATATGGAATGCGATGCTTCTCTAATACATTCGCAGCCATCAATCCAGCAGGTCCCCCGCCAATAATAATGACCTTATTTTCCATGAGAAATGTCATTCGACACAATAAAAGCGGCTGCGGCTTTTGCATGTATACGTAATGTATTCAAAATGGGAAGATCAACATCTTCAGGCTTGATTAAAAGCGGGAGCTCAGTGCAACCTAATATAATAGCCTCTGCCCCTCGTTCCTTTAAATTTCTAATCACTTGTTTCGCTTTATTAAGACTGGATGCGAGGTATCTCCCTACGATAAGTTCTTTGTAGATGATCTCGTGAATCGTAGTCATTTCTTCTTCGGTGGGTCGAATAATTGTCATATCTTCTTGATCATAAATGGAAGATGTCATTGTATAGCGTGTACCAAGAAGACCCAACGTTTTAAATCCCTGTTTTTTCGCTTCATTAAGGGTTTCTTTGGCAATGTGAATCAAAGGTAGCCGAAGTGAGCTCTCCACTTGATCAGCGACAATATGCATCGTATTAGCACATAAAATTATGCCTTCAGCACCGATGGATTTAAGCTTTAATCCTTCTTCTATCATTCGTTTAGCGAGTTCATCCCATTGAAACTTTTCTAAAAGAACTTCGAGTTCTTGATAGTCAAAAGAAACCATCACGATTTTCGCAGAATGGGAGAATCCTATGGCTTGATTCACATAGCGATTGATTAAATCATAATATACCGTGGTTGATTCATAACTCATTCCACCGAGCATGCCTAATGTTTTCATCATGAAAAATCCTTGATTTCCATCTGGAGAGATTCCATGACCTGAAGCGTTTTTTCATGGAGATCTTGATCGAAACTAGCGACAAGATTTCGATAGATGATGATCTTCGCTTCGGGTAATGCCGCTTTTGCTAACACGGCATTAGAAATCACACATATGTTGGTCACTAAACCGACCAAAATAACTTCATCATAATGTTTTTGTGCCAGGTAGTTAGCAAGATCAAGTGATCCAAACGTACCTTTATAGAAGATGACATCATGGTCTGATCGAGCCTGATCAACAAGAGGAAACAAACGATGTCCTTCGGTACCTTTGATACAGTGTTTAATCGGAAGTTTCTTTCCTTCTTGGGTATCAAGATAGTTTTCATGATGCGTATCAAGGGTAAAAATAACATCATGGCCTGCTTTATGGTAACGATCGATACATGATTTAATTCCAGAAGCCAGCTGATCTGCACCTTCAAATCCCAGCGTGCCATCCACAAAATCGTTTTGATAATCAATGACGAGTAAACACGTATTCATGATTTCACCTCACCACTTTATTATATCATGACCCTATGATCTCTCACTTATCTGTCCTGCAAGTAAAAAATAAAAACCATCCTTTGATGGTTATGTCGTGGTCGGGTAGACAGGATTTGAACCTGCGACCTCCTAGTCCCGAACCAGGCGCTCTACCAAGCTGAGCCACTACCCGATGTGTCAGCAATGACATTATAACATAAGTAAGATAAAAACAATCCCATTCACTATTTGTTAACACGGGATCGATATCGTTTTAACTCCTTCAAACAATAATTTTTCTATATAAAAAATATTTCTCATTTTTCTCGTTTCATCTCAACTTAAATCATTTATAATAGTAACGTAATAAAAAACATATGAGGTGATATGATGCGTATTGAATTTGATGAGAAACTTGATTTCAGTGATGTCCTTATCCGTCCAAAGCGTTCAACTCTTGCGTCTCGAAAAGAAGTCGATTTAACGAGAGAATATACCTTTAAGCATAGTAAACAAGTATGGAAAGGGATTCCTATCATGGCTTCCAACATGGATGGCGTAGGAACCGTGAAAATGGCACTCGCTTTACAAAAGCACGAACTCTTCACCTGTCTTGTCAAAAGTTATGAATCCGAAACTATCGGAGATACTTTTGCTAATTTAGATCCAAACTTCTTCGCAGTCTCAACAGGGACATCCAAACGAGACTTTCAAAACCTAAAAGATATTTTAAAAAATCAACCTTCCATCAAATTTATTTGTATCGATGTTGCTAACGGTTATTCGGAACATTTCGGTGCATTTGTTGAAAATGTTCGAAAGAACTATCCTGATCATATCATCATCGCAGGAAATGTCGTCACCGCAGATATGACCCAAGAGCTTATTTTAAGAGGTGCAGATATCGTCAAAGTAGG
>JBBIMC010000207.1:0-2848 GCA_037444605.1 Mycoplasmatota bacterium
CAAAACGTTGATAGAGTGGTCCATCGCCTGATATGATACAAAAATCTACGTGTTCTTCTTTCATCTTCGTTTCTGCATGATGAAGTAGTTTTGAAGATATCCCTTGTCCCCGATAAGCTTCTTCAGTACAGACAGCACCGATGGATGATACGGATAAAACACCAAGTGACGTATCGACGTTCGTTGGATAATAGTTGACTGCTGCGATGATGTTACCATTGTCTTCGGCAATCATTTGATGCTCATGATTGTCTGGTGAAAATAGTCGAATAAATTGTTTTCCCATATTGGGCTTAAAAACACGAGTCGCCAATCCAATAATCTTTTTGGATTCTTCTCTTGTAGCCGATCTTAACTTCATTTCAAATCCTCGACATACTGCTTATAATCAACAGTCTTTCCTGAAATTCTTGACGCTTCAGCGGCAAATGCTAAGAGATGTCCTTGAACAGCGATATCTAAATCATGTGTGACATCAATCTCATGATGACATGCTTTAACAAAGCGCTTAACTGCCCCGTGATCTCCGCCACCGTGACCACCTTTACCCTCGGGTATACTAACCTTAAAGGCAGGTTTTCCAAAGGGTTTAATCGTCAAATGATCTTCATTCATATCTCCCCATAATTCTCCAAGAGTTCCCATGATATGAATATGTCTAGTGATTTTGTCTGAGAAAGCTGACATCGAAAAATTGACGGTTGTCCCTTGATTAAATTCAATCGAAACGACTTGATGGTCCACGACATCATTATCCGAGCGGTAGACACATCGTCCATAAGGTCCTTTCGCTAATGCTTTAAGAATAGCGTCATCTGATAAATCATTCGACACGGTAAACTTCATCCAGTCACCTGCATTCAAGTAGACCTTTGGTTCATAATAGAGACATGTGTCTTGATGAGGACATCCATCTAAACAATGACCCGGAACCCCGTCCATGGTTTCTCTTTTAAAATGTGATCGCATCCCAAATGAGGAAAGTCGTTTCGGTGTGTCATCAAGCAAATAAGAAAGAATATCCATATCATGACATGATTTGGCTAAAATCATGGGGCTTGCTATACTGGAGTTGCGCCAATTACCTCTAACATAACTGTGGGCTTGATGGTAATAACCAACATTTTCCTCATGATTGATCACCATGATTTGACCAAGATGACCTTCATTTAAAACATCTTTAATCGTATTAAAAAAAGGCGAGTATCGCAATACGTGGGCGACGACCAAGATCGTTTTGGTCGCTTTTGCTTTTTCTTCAATCTTTAAAATATCCTTAGGATCGACAGCCATCGGCTTTTCTAAAAACACATGATACCCCAAGTCCATCGCTTTCAGGACATGTGCGATATGCTGACGATCTTGTGTACAAATGAAAACGGCATCCGCTAGTTTAGGATGCTTAAAGAGTTCTTCTGCCGATAAAAAGACTCGATCATCTTCAATGTTATGCTGGGTTTGAAAATAGGTTCTTCGTTCTAAATCAGGATCTGCGACCCCAATAAACTTCAAATCTTCTTTGTGCTCGATAACGTAACTCCCATAAGCACCAATACCACGATTTCCTGCACCAATCATCATTGCTTTAATCATCTTTTTTACCTCGTTAATAAATCTTATTTGTTCTTCATTATTATATCAAGATTTTTTATAGATGTTTTTCATTGCCATAAAAAAGTGGTACAATATGAAAAGAAGGTAGGTGGATATCATGCTCACACTCGCACAAAAAGGAAGACTCTATCAACGCTATTTGTGTTGTTTAAATACGAGAAAAGACATGATTGCATTTCCGAGACACATGTTTGATCAGTTACTCGATCAAGTCGAAGTCATTATTCATCCTTCTGGCGATGCTTTACTCTATTTAATTAAAGATGATATCTGTTATCTCACCTTTATCATGTCAACCGATGAAGCTAATTTTAAATCACTCCTTCAATCACTTGATGAAGTGGTAAAAGAAAAGAAGATTCCTATGATAAAGATTCACTTTCATAATCCTATTAAGATTCCTTGGATGCCCCTTCCTGAGATTACACATCCTAATTATCCTGGATTCCCGGTCGATGATAATCGTGCACAATGGTTCTTTGATTCAGGGTATTTGATTCATTCAACTGAACAAATATTCTATATTAATCTAGAAGAAGCCAGTGACTTTTTATTGGATCAACGCGTTCACTTTTACCAAGAACAAGACGAAGATGCGTTGAAATTATTCATCGCGCAAATCCATCATCCTGAATGGGAAAATGTCTTATTTGATGTGATGCATCATCCTGAAAAGCCTTTGATTGTCGCTTGGTTAAACAATGAAATCGTGGGCTTTACTGGGCCCTTATCCGTTGAAGAATCCAAACGTGGTTACTTTGCTGGAATTATGGTACTCGATAAAGCAAGAAATTTAGGATTAGGAAAAGCATTGTTCCATCGTCTAGCGCTTGAACTCAAAGATATGGGTGCTGATTACTTAACCTTGTTTACGGGAAAAGATAATCCAGCAAAAGCGATTTATCTAAGTTTAGGTGGGGAAGTTGTCAAAGAATTTTATACGTTAAAGAAAATCACGGGATGAGCGTCATCCCGTGTTATATTTTTTAGCGATGGCTTGTCCTGCTAAATGACCTGTAGAGAAAGCTATGGTTAAGTTGTAACCTCCGATGGGTCCTTGAAGATCAGTGACTTCTCCAATGAAGTATAAGCCTTCTGATTTTTTTACTTCCATCGAGTTTGGATCAAGTTCTTTAATCTCTATACCACCACGATTGACAAATGCATGTTCGATGGTAGGCATCGAATTTATGTCTATCGGAAATTCATACATCCATGTTTTCATGACGATTAA
>JBBIMC010000208.1:0-2780 GCA_037444605.1 Mycoplasmatota bacterium
TGTCGAACGGCAATCCGTTCTTGTTGCAAGTGATCGCCACTTTTCCTAAAAGTCTTTCCGCATCTAATCCGGTGATGCCAAGCTTACCTTTAATATCGATGAGCATTAAATGATTATCGGTGCCACCACTGACAACACGATAGCCTAAATCTGACATCGCTTTAGCTAAGGCTTGGGCGTTTTTGACCACTTGTGTTTGATATTCGACAAACTTCGGTGACAATGCTTCATAGAAAGCCACCGCTTTGGCAGCAATCACGTGCATGAGAGGTCCTCCCTGCATTCCGGGGAACACCGCTTTGTCCACTTTCTTGGCGACTTCTTCATCATTGGTTAAGATGATTCCACCACGTGGACCACGGAGTGTCTTATGCGTGGTTGATGTAACCACATGTGCATAAGGGAGGGGTGAGGGGTGAAGTCCAGCAGCGACCAACCCTGCGATATGAGCCATATCCACTAAGAGGTATGCACCAACTTCGTCTGCAATTTCTCTAAAACGTTTAAAGTCAATGATTCTAGAATACGCACTAGCACCAGCAACAATCAGTTTAGGTTGGATGTCTTTTGCGAGTGCTAAGACACGGTCATAATCAATTCTTTCGGTCTTCTCATCCACACCATAGAAAAAGGATTGGTAGAGTTTACCTGAAAAGTTGAGATTGAAACCATGGGTTAAATGTCCACCTTCAGCAAGTGACATCCCTAAAATTTTATCTCCTGGAGATAACAATGCCATATAGGCTGCCATGTTGGCTTGAGACCCTGAATGGGGTTGAACATTGACAAATTTCGCCCCAAAAAGTGTCTTTAAACGTTCTATTGCTAAAGCTTCTATTTCATCAACAAACTCGCAGCCACCATAATACCGCTTCTTTGGATAGCCTTCTGCGTATTTGTTGGTCAGAATCGAACCTTGAGCATCCAATACTGCTTGTGAAACAAAGTTTTCAGAAGCAATCAATTCGATATGCGCTTCTTGACGATCCTTTTCTTTAAGAATCAAAGCATCGATGATTGGATCAATATGTGATAAGTTCATTCTGTCCTCCTCGTGATTTCCTTAGGTTATTATAACATAATAAAGAGCAAATGAAAAGACAGTTTCCAACGAATGGAAGACCGTCTTTTGTTTAATTTTTAACAATAATTAACCTTAATTTTCTCAATTTATAAATCGTCTTTATAAGGAAACATTGTGATAAACGTCTTGAACATCATCGAGCTCATTGAGCATATTCATCAAACGTTCAAACTTTTCTAGATCTTCATTGTCATCAAGCGTTGTTTCCATAATGGGTAACCACATGATTTCTTCGGTGTCATAATCCAAGTCAGGTCTGGCGTCATTAAACGCTGTACGAATCGCATTGAAGTTGGTCGCGTCACTATAAATGGTGACCCCTTCTTCATCGGTTTCGATATCGCTGACATCAAGATCATTGAGGACAAGGATTTCTAAGACTTCATCTTCGGTAATGCCTTTCATCGAGAATACAGCACTGTGCGTAAATTGGTGAATGACAGATCCTGAAATTCCAAGTTTACCACCTGTCTTCGTGAAACAGTTTCTCACTTCTGAGATCGTGCGATTGACGTTATCTGTATAGCATTCAACGATGAGCTGTGAACTCCCTGGACCAAAGCCTTCATAACGGACTTGAGTGACGTTATCTTCACCGCCGCCTTTAGCTTTATCGATATTACGCTTGATGACATCCGCAGGAACTTGTTCTCTTTTCGCTTTTTCAATCATGCGCTTTAATGTTTGGTTTGTGTCAGGATCAGGACTTCCTGATTTCGCAGCTAAATAGATTTCTCTTCCATATTTGGCATAGAGTTTACTTTTGACGGCAGCCGATTTGGCCATAGCCACTTTACGTACTTCAAATGCTCTTCCCATAATTTAAACATCCTTTACTTACTAAATTTTTCGTTATATGTCTTAATACTTTGTGCAATAATTTTTTGTGCGGCTTCTTTACCTTCAATATCGAGTATGTAGGTTTTTTTACCTTCAAGTGATTTGTACACTTCAAAAAAGTGTCCCATTTCTGTCAGTAAATGCGCGGGTAGCTCACCGATATCTTTATATTGAGCGAGGGAGGGATCCCCAAAGGGAATCGCGATGATTTTTTCATCAATTTCATCAGAGTCGATCATCTTCATTACACCAATCGGATAACAATGCACCAAACTTAAGGGTTCAATATCTTCTTGACATAAGACTAAGACGTCAAGGGGGTCATTGTCTCCAGCATAGGTTCTTGGTATAAATCCATAATTGGCTGGATAGTGGGTGGACGTGAAGAGGATACGATCTAAAATGATCATGCCTGTCTCTTTGTCAAGTTCGTATTTTTTCTTACTACCTTTAGAAATTTCGATACATGCGATAAAGTGATCCGGCTGGATGCGCGATGGATCGATATCATGCCATATATTCATGAGATCAGGACTCCTTTTTTATGTTCATTACCATTTTATCATCTTTGACCCGAAAAAAAACACCCAAAAAGAGGGTGTTCTATAAGAAGAGCCCTATTAGGTATCGTTTTGTTACCTATCCCCTGAGGGTCTTCTTGTTGTATTTAAGTATCCTTTCGGTTACGAACTTTAAACAACCCTATCATTCGTCTAATGATCGTAGTCGCAATCTTTTGGCATTGCGGTAGAGACGTCATCACCATGTGCTATGACTTATACGATAATTAAATACATAAACATTATAGCAGTCAATAGATGGGTTGTAAAGGTTAAATTTATGCTTCTTTTGAATG
>JBBIMC010000209.1:0-2758 GCA_037444605.1 Mycoplasmatota bacterium
TCCCAATATGATGCATTTGAACGGTCATGTTTTTTCCAAAGAGAAGTTGAGCAAGATCATGAGTTTACAAATGGGGATCGGTTATTTAGGATTTGGGTTATTGACACCCGCTGCAGGAGCACTATTTCAATGGACAACCATCGCTATTTACCCATTAATCATGGTGGTGATTACCTGGATCTTAGGCTTCTTGGTTTATCAATACATGAAACAAATTAAGCAACCCATAAAAAAAAGTGACCTCATTTAAGAGATCACGGCGAGATTTCTAATATCGATCACATATTTTTGATGATTCACATCTTCAATTAACGCACCATAACGTGGATGCATCAAAATGACGCGATATAAATTGATGCGATGGATGTGGTCTATTTCCTTGATTACGTAAGCGCGATGCCCCTCTTCAAATCCAATAAACTTTTTGGGGATTCGTTTCCGACTTGCCCGATAAATGAGTCCTAAACCTAATGATGGGTAAGGGATTTTTTTTATAAATGAATGAGGATAATTCAACTTATATTGGAGTTCAATAATCGAATATCTCCGTTTTTTTAATTCATGCTTATATGATTTAAAACGAACAATCGTCAAGATCCACAATCCTAAGGTTCCTCCGAGGGCAATCACTAAACCTAACCATACATTGCCGTCAAAACCAAAAAACCATAAAACGATAAAAGATACAAATAAGGTATCCAAAAAGATGAAAATTGAGATGAGATCACGATAGGTGTGATTGAGTTTTTCTGATAACATATTAAGACCTCCTCACTTAATATACGAGATTATAAGATATTTTATTGGTTTATATTTTTAATCAATTATCTTGAACTTCAAAACAAAAGCGTTATAATAAAGAAAAGGATGGTGAAACCCCATGGTGCAACCTCAACCACTTTCGAAAGCGGATAAGATCATCAAAGTACAGCAAATTTATTTTTATATTTCTTTAGCACTTATTCCAGTTAGTATTGTCTTATATACCATAGGGGCTATTTTTGCGCGTGCCGTCACTGCAACTCCTGGGTTTGTCATCTATATTGCTACTTACATGTTTTACTATCACATTGCTCATTTTCTATTTGGTTTCTTCAGCATCTTTTACTATATTCGTCAGATTCGAAAAAAAGTAGTGAAGATGAAGATCTATAAAACCATTGTTGGAATCTTGATCACACCCATAAGCGCTGTCGTTTTATATGCTGCAATCTTGTTAATTGCGTTAACTCAATGTGCAGCATAAACGAATAAAACTTACAAAAACATTGCGATAAAGTCTTTATAAATGAATCTTTTTGTGCTATACTCCGAAATAGATTAGAAACGATTGGAGGTTTTTTTGTGGACTGTATTGTTCGTGTAGAAAGCCTCGTGAAAAGCTACGGGGAGATTAAAGCGGTTAATGACATCTCTTTCAAGGTTAAGCGAGGGAGTCTTTTTGCTTTTTTAGGTCCCAATGGTGCAGGTAAATCTACCACTATCAATGTTATGACCACACTTCTTGATAAAGACAGCGGTCAAGTGTTTTTGAATGAACAAACGGATGATGCCTATTTTAGAAATAAAATTGGGGTTGTTTTTCAAGGGAATGTGTTAGATGAAGATCTTACTGTAAAAGAAAATTTGATTTATCGTGGAGCACTTTATCTCAAGAATAAAGTCGCAGTTAAAGCACGATATGATGAACTTGCAAAGTACTTAAATCTTTATGAATTTGAAAATCAACGCTACAAAACATTATCGGGTGGACAAAAACGTCGTACTGAAATTGCCCGGGCTTTATTCTCCAATCCAGAAATACTTTTACTTGACGAGCCGACCACAGGACTTGATCCTGAAACACGACAAATCGTGTGGAAAGTCATTGAAGATTTGAAGAAAAATCATGGTATGACCATCTTTTTAACGACGCATTATATGGAAGAAGCGGCTAATGCGGATCATGTCGTCATTATTAATAAGGGGAAGATCGTTGCTGAAGGGACACCCGCTCAATTAAAAGATGAATACTCCTATGACCGGTTAAAAATTGTTGCGAAAGATAAAAAAATGTTGATTGAAACACTTGAACAGATGAATAAACCCTATGAGAAAATCGCTGATCAATTCATCATCATCGTGAATGATGCTGAAGAAGCCATTAACATGATCAATCAATTAAGAGCTAATATTGCACAATTTGAAATGGTTAAAGGAACGATGGATGATGTCTTCATTCAAGTGATTGGAGGGGAAAACCATGTATGATTTGATGAGTTTAGTCAAGCGTCACACCCTTAAGTTTTTGAGAGATAAAACAGCAGTCTTCTTTTCATTCCTTTCGATCATCATCCTCTTAGCACTTTACTTTCTCTTTATTGGACGTCAATACACCTCAGATTTACAGGGTGTGAGTGATGAACTAAAGATATTTATTTCTGTCGGTGTCATCATGGGTGGGGTTCTTGTTATCAATACCGTGTCATTATCTTTAGGTGTGATGGGAAATGTGATTACCGATTTAGAATACAAGAAGCTTGATGCATTTCTGGTTACACCGATTAAAAGATATAAGATTATCCTCTCTTATTACCTGACATCAATCCTTGTCACCTCGATCCTCACTTTAGTGATGTGGGTCTTAACAATATTATATGTTGGCATTTTCTCGGGCTATTGGTATTCGTTTGCTACCATCCTGAAAGTTTCGGGTTTACTTATCTTCTTCACCTTCATTTCAGCAACACTGATGATTTTCTTAACCACATTACTAAAA
>JBBIMC010000210.1:0-2758 GCA_037444605.1 Mycoplasmatota bacterium
CCCCCTTTGGTAAAGCAAAAACAGCCTCAACGATGTTGGCTTTAACCCTTATGTTATTCAATGATTTTTTACTCCCTACACTCATCGCAGATATTATCTTTTGGATTGCCATCGCCTTCACCTTGATCAGTGGTCTTGACTACCTTTTCAAAAATCGTGCGGTCATCCTTGAGAGTATTTAAAGTAAAGTTGTTCATCCATCACTATCATAAGACGGAGGTATAGTCATGATCGATAAAGATAAACGTGCACAAGCCCTTGAGGCAGCAATGAAGCAAATTGAAAAACAATACGGGAAAGGTTCCGTCATGCGTTTAGGCGACGAAGCTGAGCGTTCTGTGGAAGCTATTCCTACAGGATCGTTAGGTCTTGACATCGCATTGGGCATCGGAGGTTATCCCAAAGGACGTATTATAGAAATCTACGGTCCTGAATCATCGGGGAAAACAACATTAGCATTACACGCGATTGCTGAAGTTCAAAAACAAGGCGGATATGTCGCTTTCATCGATGCGGAACACGCGCTTGATCCTAAGTATGCGCGTGCACTCGGGGTCGATGTGGATAATCTCATCCTCTCGCAACCTGATACCGGAGAACAAGCTTTAGAAATCGCAGAAGCGTTAATTCGCAGTGGTTCTGTGGATGCTGTGGTCGTTGACTCTGTCGCTGCCCTTGTTCCCGAAGCTGAAATCAATGGTGAAATGGGTGATTCTCATGTCGGTTTACAAGCAAGACTGATGAGCCAAGCGATGAGAAAACTTTCTGGTGCGATTTCCAAAGCAGGAACGATTGCGATTTTCATCAATCAAATTCGTGAAAAAGTCGGCGTGATGTTTGGGAACCCTGAGACGACACCAGGTGGCCGTGCGTTAAAATTCTATTCCTCAGTACGTCTTGAGATTAGACGTGGCGAAGCGATTAAGAATGCAACAGATATCGTTGGAAATAAAGCCAACATTAAAGTGGTAAAAAACAAAGTGGCACCCCCATTCAAGAGCGTATCTGTAGATATCATCTTTGGTCAAGGGATTTCTAAATCGGGTGAACTCATCGATTTAGCATCTGAACTTGACATCATTCAAAAGAGCGGTGCTTGGTTCGCTTATAAGAATGAGAAGATTGGCCAAGGTCGTGAAAACGCCAAGGCTTATATTGAAAAGAATGCGGATGCATTTAAAGAAATCTATCAAGCAGTTCTTGATCATTACCATATAAGTTACACTAAATAAACATGCGAATCTTTAAAAGTCAACACGTCATAGCGTTGACTTTTTTTGATATTTTCCCATAATTAACCCTATAAAAATGAGAGAGCAAATGATAAAAAAATTATAAATAAAGTGATATAATTTTTATGAACATCTCATTGAGGGAGGAAAGTTTATGAATCATGAATTATTTCAAACTTTTTTAAATTATCTAAAGAATGAAGATAAGCCAGGTGCTGTGAAGTTCGCAACAGAACTCCTCGATCTTCATCAATTAAGCGTAGAAGAATTGTATCTCAACTTCTTAGCACCATCACTCATTTTATTCGAATGTGAGGTCGAGGATGAAGATGTCTGCATTTGGAAAGAGCATTTCCGCACATCGATCATTCGTACCATTCTAGAGATTGGATATCTTCATGTATTGAAGCGAATTGGGAATAAAAAGAACAATGGAATTAAAATTGTTGTTTTAACACCTGCATTCGAATATCATGAAATCGGCGCGATCATGAATACCCATTTTATGCTTTTAGAAGGTTTTGATGCCCATTATATTGGAGCGAACACCCCAAAAACAGAAATATTATCTGCGATTCGTACCTATCATCCAGACTATGTTGCACTTTCTGTCACCAATCCATACAATTTGGTTGTGACCAAACAAACCACTGATGAAATCAAACGGTTTTTCCCTGAAGTTGGGATCATCTTAGGTGGACAAGCATTTAAGAATCCCCACAATATTGAACACCTAACCTATGATGCACTTTTACAAAGTCTTGATGATTTAAAAGCCTTCAGTAAGAAGGTGACCAAGTCATGAAACTCGCCTTTCAAATTGCGTGGCGCTTCTTAAGTTCAGCCAAGCGCCAGACATTCATTATCATCTTAGGTATTTCTGTGGGAGTATCTGTCCAAGTTTTCATTGGCTCATTGATTACAGGACTTCAAGAAAGTCTAGTCGATACCACCATTGGATCTGCTTCTCATATTACCGTGATCAAGGAAGATGATAGCTTAATTACGAATATCGATGAAGCCGTTACGACGCTATCATCATCAAGCGAGTTAATTTCGGTGGTCTCACCCGTCCTTGATTTAGGCGGGATATTGGAAAAAGGTAGTGAAAAGAAAGAGATTCTCTACCGAGGTTTTTCTTTTCAAGAAGCCAATCAAATCTATAAGTTTGACCAAAGACTCGTTGAAGGACAATTACCCGAGGCTATGGATGAAATTAGTTTAGGGATTGGAATTAAGGATGAGTTAGATTTAGCCCTTAATGATACGATAACCTTAGAAACTCCCTTTGGCTTAAGAACATTGACGATTGTGGGATTCTTTGATTTTGAAGTGAGTGCGATCAATCAATCTTGGGGAATTGGAACGTTATCGACACTCCAGGATATCATGGGTGAAGTCGGAGTATCAAGCATCGAATCCCAATTAACCGATGAATTTGAAGCTGAAGCACTTGCACTTGTGATCGATCAAGAATTGATGGATATGAACTTGGTCACGACGAATTGGATGAGTGAAAATGCTTC